>NZ_JADPKQ010000208.1:0-661 GCF_023074015.1 Bradyrhizobium sp. 142 | reverse complement strand
CCGAACTCGATCAGCCGGGTCTTCTCAGGATGCAGCGACAGTGCAAACTCCCTGAGCCGCTCGCGCAGTGCTTCGAGGAAGTGCCGGGCCTCATCCTCGGACTCGAAGCCGACAATGAAGTCGTCGGCATAGCGCACGATGATCATGTCGCCCGTGGCCTCGCGCCGTCGATAGCGTTCAGCCCACAGATCGAGGGCATAGTGCAGGTAGACGTTGGCAAGCAGCGGCGAGATCACCGCTCCTTGCGCCGTCCCCTGAGGGATCGATGTGGTGAAGCAGCGCGGTGAACCTCTCCTTCTTCCTTTCCCTTGCAGTTCGTCGTATGCGCTCCAGCGCCTGCGTCACGCTCGTCCGGCTCGGCGTCCGGGTCGTGCTTTGCTGGTCCGCATTCCCCTTGGTCGCGGCCCTTCGCTCCACCAGCTCCTTTCGCAGATCGCTCTGCCTCGTTCGCCGGCTTCGCCGCTACTGTGGCCGCGTCCGACTTCCCGCGTTCGTTCGTCATCGGCTTCGGCTCCTCGCCTTCCCGATGCGGACCGAAGGCGCATGCCGCCTGCGGTCGAACGCGGGACCTCCCAGGTTCCGGCGCGGTCCCTTACTGCGTGATGGGGTCTTCGACCACGGCAGAGCGTCAGCCCCTCGCATAACGGGACCGCACATGTTG
>NZ_JADPKQ010000246.1:0-37932 GCF_023074015.1 Bradyrhizobium sp. 142 | reverse complement strand
GGGCCGGTCAAGGCCAAGCCTTGCGGTGGCCGCAAGTGCGGCCAGCCTTGACCGCCCCTGCGCGCGGCGGCTGCAAGATTGATGGCCGGGACGGAAGAATGGCCTGCGGCGCGGCCGAACAAAAGAATGGACGCACGCGATTTCCAGCAAGCGTCTTCTCGATAATGAAAAAATCGCTTGTCCATCTCATCCGTGTTTCCAGTGCTCGGCCGGGAAGTCGTAGAACGCCAGTAGCGTGTCTCGATCCTTGCTCAGGCAATCGGCGGCCTTCTCGTACTTCAGCGCGTAGCTCTCGATGAAGGCGTCGAACGCCAGCTCGGCGGCGAGCTTCGTTTCAGCCATCCAGATCTCCTGCAACGCGCGTTTGGCCTTCGGCTGCTGGCTCTTCGGCAACTTGGCGAGCACGTTGGCGGTCTTGTGCACCCAGCAGCGCTGCTCGCGCGTTTTCGGCCAGACCTCGCCGGCCGCCTTCCAGAACCCGAGTGCGCCATCGGCAATGACGAGCCGCGGCGCCACGTCGAGCCCGCGCCGCTTCAGATCGAGCAGCAGATCGCGCCAGTCCTGCGCGCTCTCGCGGGCGCCATCGGTGAAGCCGACCAGTTCCTTGCGGCCTTCCGGCGTCGCGCCGATCAGCACCAGGATGCACTGCTTTTCGTCTTCGAGGCGCGCTTGGAGATGGATGCCATCGGCCCAGATGTAGACGTAGCGCTTCGCCGACAGATCGCGCCTCTGCCACGCGGCGTGCTCGTCGAGCCAGCCATCCTTCAGGCGACCGATGGCGGATGCCGACAACCCGGCAGCATCCTTGCCGAGCAGCGCAGCCAGCGCCTCGGAGAAGTCGCCGGTCGAGATACCCTTCAGGTAAAGGATCGGCAGCAGCGTCTCGATCGACTTCGACCGGCGCATGTAGGGCGGCAGGAGCGACGGCGAGAACCGGATGCGGCCAGGATCGGCGGCGTCCGCTTCGCGATCGCGTACACGCGGCTGGCGGACGGCGACCGGACCGATGCCGGTCATCACCTCGCGCTCCGGCAGGTGACCGTGGCGGACGACGCGCTGGTGGCCGTCCCGGGTCTTCAAATCGGCATGCTGGCCGAGAAAGTCTGCAACCTCGGCCTCGACCGCCTGGGCCAGCAGGGCACGCGCCCCATTGCGCAAGACTTCTGTGAGTTGATCGTCGAAGATTCCTGGCTGAATCAGATGGATGACGTTATCGTTGGACACGGCATATCGCTCCTTCGGTGGAGAAGTGGAGGCGTCAAGCACCCCCACGATATGCCGCCTTTCCGATTCCCGCCGTCACCAACTTTGGGCGATAGCTCCAACACGAACGTGTGGCGCCTGAAGTCGCTCACGGCGGTTACTGTCGATCAGCGCGTCTACTACAGCCAAGGCGTGGGCACCCAACGTGGTGAGGCCGCGCGCGGCGGCGTCACGGGCTGGGGCATCGATGACGAAATCATCGAAGCGTACACTTGGCTGATCCAGAACTTCGATGACGGCGACGAGATCTTCATCTTCGGGTTCAGCCGCGGCGCGTACACGGCGCGCAGCCTGTCGGGACTGATGTGCAAGTGCGGCGTTCTCAAGCTGGGCGCGCCGTTGTCGATCGAGCAGCTCTACGCCCGGTATCGCATCTACGACGCGCCGACGATCAGATCGCTGTCGGCGAAGCGGTTGCCCCAGAACGCATCCATCGAGGAGCAGTGGGTGACCAAGTATTCGCGCCCGACCAAGGTCAAGTTCGTAGGAGTCTGGGATACCGTTGGCTCGCTCGGACTTCCCCTGGCAAGCGCCGCAGGCAAGGTCCGCAAGTACCGGTTTCTCGACACGCATCTGCGGCTCGACAACGAATATGCCTTCCACGCGCTCGCGCTGGACGAACACCGCAAGAACTTCGAGCCGACCTTCTGGACCAGGACTGACAGGGTCGGTCACGAAGGGGCGGTCGACCGACGGATCGATAGCGTGGAACAGCGCTGGTTCGTCGGAGCGCACGCTAACGTCGGAGGCGGATACGCGAGCGACCCGCTGGCGCAACGGCCCCTGATGTGGCTGATGGACAAGGCCGCCGGCCTCGGGCTCGTCTTTCACGACCGGGTCGCGCTCGACGTCTCGCGGATCGCGCCGCCCGTCACGGATTCCTACCGCGAGTTTGCATGGGGCCTCTACCGCTTCGTCAGCCGCCCCTTCTATCGGCCCGTCGGCTTGGCGCCGGAGAAGGGAACGCAGGCCACGACGTCGCGCATCAACGAGACCGTCGACGGCTCGGTGTTCGAGCGCTGGCGCGTGGATGCGGCCTACCGCCCGCAGAATCTCGTCGCGTGGGCGAAGGAGAAGGCCGTCGATCCCGCCAAATTCAATAGCGCCGTCCGGGCGACCGACCCTAACGTCGGTGTGCCCTGATGCTCGACGTCCTGCGGATGGAAATACAGCAGCTATGATCGCTGTGCTCGGCGTTTGGGACAGCGTGGCCCGATTTGATAGTGGCCGCGTTCTGTCGCCGCGGAGTAAGCGAAAGTGGCAGCCGCGCTGCCGCGCGACCGTAGGTCGGATGACCCGTGGCCGCGCCAGCATCGTTCGTCTTCCGCCGGGATGGACCTGTGTTGGTCGAGCCTGGCGCATGCGATTGGGAGGCACGGCAACCGTGCGTGCCAAGACTAGGTGAGAACGTTGGCCGACATGCACCAACGTGGCAGTTAAATGTGGCCTCAGGTAGAGCTGACTTGCGTTCAGCGCCAGCTGATGGGCGTGTACGGTACGCGCCGGCGATTCAGTTCTTCCTCGAGGCGCAGCGCTTCTCGTTTCGCAGTTTCGCCCAACAAACGATGCTTGCTGCCTACTCGCACATCGGCGGCAACCTGCTGACGAATATTTTCGTAGAGTTTAAGGACGCTCGCGTCACTCAAATCCTGAATGGCCATCGACATCTTCTCAAAGAGATTCACGAAATAAAATGGAGCCGCAGGACAGGGTCCACGGCTCCCCGGAAAAATAGCTCAGTAAGACGCAATGTAGTCCAGCCCCGATGCCGACCGCAGGGTGACTTGTTCATTGAGACTTGTGGAGTCTCAATTGCGCATCGGTTTGCGAAAACAACATTAACGTTGCTTCTTCACTACACCGGGTGTTCATCCCGGCCACTCAGACTGCCCGGACGCCACCCTCAGACTGCCCCGGACGGCAAAGTTGCCGTCTTTCGCTCTCGCGTCGCTATTTAATCGTCCGTGCATTTCCTTGCTGGCCCTGAAGAGCGGAAAGCGCTTCTTGTCGACTTGCACGAGCTCGCCCGTTCGCGGATTTCGGCTCATGCGAGCCCACCGTTGCTTGGTAGAAAAGACTCCGAAGCCACGAAGCTCAACCCGATCTCCGCGCTCGAGTGCAGCAACGATCTCGCCGAGAATTGCATTTACAATGTTCTCGACGTCGCGCTGATAAAGGCGCGGATTTCGGCCGGCGATACGCTCAACGAGTTCGGACTTGATCATTGATGCTAGCGTCTACAGAATTGGTGGGCGAGCATTTCCCCGAAAGCACTAGCGCCTGTCAAGCCGCAGCAGGCGCCATGACAACCAGAACCCGCCAAACGCAGGTGTCGGTTGAGAGGACCGAGCCTTTGAAATCCGTCATCGCGCGGTAGCGCTACCATTCATATCTGCTAGTCGCCTGCGACTACTTCGCAGGCCTATGTCTTCGAAGTATAAAATCGAGCTGCCGAATTGTAGCCTGCGAGGCCGCGGCTTTCGCTTGTTCTCATCAGAGTGCGCCTTTGACCGTCCCGATGACGGTCACTTCGGCTCTGTCCGCGCGTCACGCCACCGATCCCACGGATTATGATTGGATCCGCATCGCGGTGTACCTGTCCGGCCTGACCGTGCGCGAGGCTGAAGCACTGGTTGGTGGCTTCACCTCCAACTTGTCTGAACTACAACACGCTGAAGCGTGGCGGTCCGGTCGACGCTGCAGGACGAACTTTATGGTCATGCCCATCCCGCGGCCGGACTCTCGACGCTGTCCTATCACCTCGGTGTCGGCCTCTCGCTCTTCCCTCAGGATCAGGTTCTGCCCGAGAACCTCAATGTCCCCGGAGTTGAGGGACGCTACCGCGAGGTCTCCGAGCTGACCCGACGCCCGGGCTTGAGGCTTGCCGAGCTGGGACAGCGCTGCGGTGCGGGGCGAACCACCAGCGGATTTACCGGAACGCCCCGCTCGGTGGCGGATCGCATACAGGGCGGCCCTGTTCCGCAGGGAGTATGACGGTGCGACCTTACGCGACTCGCTCGGACTGGTCCGGCCGGCGAATCGAATTCGAGATGCCACCCGGGCGATCGTGATCTGAAGAACGCTGCAGCGAGTGGACGTGAATCGTTCTTAATCGTGGATCGCACCGTCGGTCGTTATGCAAGTTGGGCAACTCCATGAACACGCAAGCGGGCGAGAGCTATTTGTCGTCTACAATGGAGACGGAAAAGGAGCCGGCGGCAGCCATCAGCTTGGGATGGTGCCGCCGCCGATCTCAACATATGCAGCGTTCCAATATACGAGGCCAGACAGTCGCTGGGACAGCTCAATGTTGACGAGCCGTCCAACCACGATACCGTGCGAATACCGTTCGATGATCTCGTCGACTTCGCATTCAAGAGCGGTGAGTGCCCCGCCTAGCAAAGGCACGCCACTGGTCCCGGCTGTCCAGGCAACACCGTCGAAACGCTCTTTGCCTTTGAAGCGGCCATTACTGAATCGGTCGGCGATCTCGCGCTGATCCGCGCCAAGGATGTTGACTCCGAAGGATCTGTGGCGCGCAATCAGGGGAAATGACGATGCCTGCCTGTTGATGTTGACGAGAAGTCTCGGAGGATCAGCGCTGAACGAGGTCAGCGAGGTAACCGTCATCCCCGTGATCTCTTCCCCTTTGCCAGCTGTGATGATGCTGACCCCGCCAGCGAGGCGTCGCATTGCCAGGCGAAACTGATATCCGAGGTCATTCGTCTCGCGGGTCAAAGTCTGCGCGGTCATTTACCCTGCCATGCATTGCGGAATTCCGAGGGATTGAAAGGGATGGCTGGCCTCGCTAGGTTTCTCGAGTCAGCCGTTCCCTCGGCAGCGTATCCAGCCATCGTGTTCTGCGTGGGTCAAGCAGGCCGGCGAAATAAGAAAATGTTGCCCCTCAACTGGCTCTGAATTGATGGTTGCCGTCAACGGAACGAAACAGTGTGCAAAAGAATTCCACGGTTGCTGTCTTAAAGGGAGCAATGTCTGCACGCGTCATTAGGTCGATCGGTGCTCGAGCCAACACGAGTGCTTTCGAGCAAGAAGATGCCATTGAATTAAACGATGAATCAGTCCAGGTCGTGTCGCCAGACAACGTTTAATCATGGCGAAACGATGCGAAGCCGCCAAAACGGGTCAAGAATGAGACAGCGAACCCGACAGGAATAGCTGCGAACCGCAGGACTTCGACAAGCCGCGCGACTTCTTCTTCGTCATGCCGCGCGTGCGCGATGTTTTCCACCGTGCGCAAAAATCAACGCGTCCAAGCAGGAATTACAACAGACTGGTTATCTCTGCCCCGCCAAAAATGGTTTGTCTTGGACTCGCGCATCCGGAAATTGTCTGAGAAGATTGATATCAGGCAACGGTGCCGGCTAGGGACTTTCGTGATGCGCAACAACATCGTCGGTCATGTGAATGGGGCAATCAAGCGCATCCGTTGTTCGATGCGATGTACTCCCTTGTCGTTGCCGGGCAGTGCCGCGAGTGCGGCCAGCATCGCATAGCGCTTTCAAACACGTTCTAAACGGCTGCTTGAGTAGCAACCTGACGCCCGTTCGTCTCGAGGCGCGGCAGCGCACCGTGCTGCCTGCCTCGGCGATCCGCCACTGTCGAAACACCGCAATGCCAAAGGAACAAACGCATGGCTGCGAACAAAGAGCCGATCAAGTTTGCTTACTGGGTACCGAACGTGTCGGGGGGCCTCGTGATCTCTTCGATCGAGCAGCGAACCAGCTGGGATATCGATTACAATCGCAAGCTCGCCCAGATCGCCGAGAAGGCAGGCTTTGACTATGCCTTGAGCCAGATCCGGTTCACGGCGGGCTATGGCGCCGATAAGCAGCACGAGTCGGTCAGCTTCTCGCACGCGCTGCTTGCCGCAACCGAAAAGCTCAAGGTCATCGCTGCTCTGCTCCCCGGGCCTTGGAACCCGGTGTTGGCCGCAAAGCAGATTGCGACCATTAGCCAACTCACCAATGCCCGGGTTGCCGTCAATGTCGTCTCGGGCTGGTTCCGCGGCGAATTCCATGCCATCGGCGAGCCTTGGCTCGATCACGACGAGCGCTACCGCCGCTCGGAGGAATTTATCAACGCGCTACGCGGCATCTGGACCGAGGAGAACTTCAAGCTCAAGGGCGACTTCTATCGGTTCAACGACTATTCGTTGAAGCCCAAGCCACTCGATCCGCTGCCGGAGATCTTTCAGGGCGGCTCCTCGCGTGCGGCCCGCGACATGGCCGCCCGCGTGTCCGATTGGTATTTTACCAACGGTAACACGCCTGACGGGCTGAGGGCACAAGTCGACGACATCCGGAGCAAGGAAAAGGCCTTCGGCAAGCGCGGGCGGACCAAGATTGGCATCAATGCGTTCGGCATCGTTCGGCAGACCGAAAAGGAAGCGAGAGGCGTCCTGCAGGAGATCCTCGACAAGGCGATCCCGGAAGCGGTGAGCGGCTTCCATCATGAGGTCCAGAATGCCGGCAATGCCAGCCCCGAGCGCGAGGGCAATTGGGCAAAATCCACGTTTCAGGATCTCGTTCAGTACAATGACGGCTTCCGCTCAAACTTGATCGGCACGCCGCAACAGGTCGCCGAACGCGTTGTCGAGCTCAAGCGCGCCGGTGCCGATCTGATCCTGCTCGGCCTCCTGCATTTCCAGGAAGAGGTCGACTATTTCGGCAAGCATGTGATTCCGCTGGTCCGCGAACTCGAGGCGCGGGCGTCCGCGCACGTTCAGGCTGCGGAATAGGCGCGAAGAGAGGCGGCGAAGTGGCGCGGATTGCGACACGAGCGGGTGTGCTTCGTCTGGAAGAGCTTCCTCCAGACGGACGCATCCATGTATCGAGCGGGGAATGCGGCGAGGTGATAGAGGGCCGCCGGGAGCGTGCCGCTCAGTCTCTCGCACGAGAGGTCCTCAGACTTGCGAATATTTCGCTGACCTTTGGCGGGGTCGCGGCGCTGCGCGACGTTGACTTGGAAGTTGCACAGGGCGAGATTCGGGCAGTGATCGGACCCAACGGAGCCGGCAAGAGCTCGCTGCTCAACGTCGTCAGCGGGCTGTACCGGCCCGACCGCGGCCAAGTGTGGTTCGACGAGCGCTCGTTTCGTGAGGTGCCACCGTCGAAGCTTGCCACGTATGGCGTAGCACGGACGTTTCAGAATCTCGCGCTGTTCAAGGGGATGTCGGTGTTCGACAATGTGCTGATGGGGCTTGCGCATCGCATGCGCGCGGGTTTCCTGCGGCAGATCGTCGGCTCGCCATTGGCGCGGCGGATCGAGGCGGAAAACCGCGCCGCGGCGGAAACGGTGATCGGTTTCCTGGATCTCACCGACGTTCACGACCACACTGTCGGAACGCTGCCTTACGGTGTGCAAAAGCGGGTCGAACTGGCACGAGCGTTGGTCGCCCGGCCCAAACTTCTGCTACTGGACGAACCATTTGCCGGCGTAACCGTCACCGAGAAGCAGGAATTGTCACTGCATGTGCGCAACGCCCGTGACAGCTTTGGCGCAACCGTCGTCCTGATCGAGCATGACATCGGCGTGGTGATGGGGCTGTCCGATCGCGTGGCAGTGCTCGACTACGGACGAAAGATCGCCGACGGCACGCCTGAGCAGGTCCGCACCGATCCGGTGGTGATCGATGCCTATCTCGGCGTCGCGCATGAGAATGACACGGAGCTTGCGATCTGATGTTCGACTATCAGTTTTTGGTTGAAGTGCTGATCGGTGGCCTGCTGTCAGGGGTAATGTACTCGCTGGTCGCCATCGGGTTTGTGTTGATCTACAAGACCTCTGGCGTACTGAACTTCGCTCAAGGAGCGATGCTGTTGTTCGCGGCGCTGACCTTCGTCAGCCTGATCGAGCGCGGCGCATCGTTTCCCGTGGCGCTGGCGGCAACGCTGGCGATCATGATCGCGCTGGGCATCGCCGTCGAGCGAGCTGTGCTTCGGCCGCTGGTCAACCAGCCGCCGATCGCGTTGTTCATGGCGACGCTCGGGCTTTCCTATGTGATTGAGGGCGCTGCGCAGCTCCTGTGGGGCACGCAAGTGCACGGTCTCGACATCGGGATCAGCGACACGCCGTTCGAAGTGGCGGGCGTGTTGATCAGCCAGTTCGATTTGTTCGCGGCCGCCGTCGCAGGCAGCCTAGTCGCACTCTTTGCGCTGTTCTTTCGCTATACCCGCACCGGCCTCGCGTTTCGCGCTGTCGCTGACGATCAATTTGCCGCCCTCGCGGTAGGCCTGCGGCTGCCGCGGGTCTGGGCCGCGGTCTGGACGGTGGCCGGGATCGTCGCCTTGGTCGGCGGCCTGTTGTGGGGGGCTCGGCTTGGCGTGCAGTTCTCGCTCTCGCTCGTCGTGTTGAAAGCCCTTCCGGTGCTGGTGCTCGGTGGCTTCGATTCGATCGCCGGCGCGATCGTCGGCGGTCTCTTGGTCGGTGCGATCGAAAAATTGGCCGAAGTCTACATTGGACCTTCGTTCGGCGGCGGCATCGAGGCCTGGGCAGCCTATGTCGTGGCATTGGTGCTCCTGCTGATCCGGCCATCGGGCCTGTTCGGACAGAAGCTGGTGGAGAGGGTGTAGACCATGGCTGTTCTCACTCCCGCCAAATCGAACGGGCCTTCCGCCGAGACGTTGTGGATCGGCATCACGATCGCAGTCGCCTACGGGGTCGTTCCGCTAGCCGGGTCGGACTATCTGCTCGATGCCGTGCTCACGCCGTTCTTGGCGCTGGCGCTTGCCGTCGTCGGACTCAACGTCCTCACCGGCTATGCCGGGCAGGTCTCGCTCGGCTCGGCAGCGTTCCTCGCGGTCGGCGCCTATGCCGCCTACAATCTCCATCTCCGCGTCCCGCAATTGCCGCTACTGCTCGATCTGGTACTGGCCGGCGGGATCGCGGCGGCCATCGGCATTGTGTTCGGGCTGCCGAGCCTGCGGCTGCGCGGATTCTATCTCGCAGTGTCGACGCTCGCCGCGCAATTCTTCGTGCAGTGGGCGCTCACCAAGTTCGGCTGGTTCTCCAACGACAACCCATCCGGAGTGATCGATGCGCCGGTTCTCATCGTCGCGGGCGTCTCGTTCACCAGCGCTGCGGAACGTTACGTCTTCTCACTGACGATCGTGGTCGTCTTGACCTTGCTGACGTTGCGATTATTGCGCTCCCAATCCGGCCGCAACTTCATCGCGGTGCGCGATCACGAGATCGCGGCCAAGGTGATCGGCGTACCGCTGCTGCGGACCAAGCTGCTCGCCTTCGGCATCTCGTCGTTCCTCATCGGGGTTGCCGGCGTGCTCTGGGCGTTTGCGTACTTGCGTACCGTCGAGCCGGCTGGCTTCAATCTGGATCGCTCGTTCCAGATCTTGTTCATCATCATCATCGGCGGCCTCGCCTCGCTGCGGGGCTCCTTCATTGGCGCAGCCTTCATCGTCGTATTCCCGCTTCAGCTGTCGCGCGTTGGCGCGGCCTTGCTTGGCGGCGTTTTCGATTCCGGCGTGCTGGAGATGAGCCAGCGTATCGTCATCGGCGCGCTCATCATTGCCTTTCTGATCGCAGAGCCGCGTGGGCTGATTGCCCTGTGGGACCGGGCCTGGTCCGCCGTTCGGTCCGCCAAGCGCCCGGTGATCCCGACTTGAGATCTGATTAACCCGAAGGAGCTTGCAATGAACGTGTTTAGACGTCTGAAAGTGACAATGGGCGCGGCCTTTGCCGTCGGCCTAGCCAGTACGTTGGCCGTGCACGCCGACGAACAGTGCTTCCCGCTGCAAAGCTATCGTGTCGGTCCGTATGCCGCCGGCGGCACCGGGTTCTTCGGAGGCTTCATCGACTACCTCAATCTGATCAACATCCGCGATGGCGGCGTCAACGGCGTGAAGCTGACCTGGGATGAAGGCGAGACCCAATACGAGGTCGAGCGCGGCGTGGAGGTCTATGAGCGTCTGAAGAGTCGTCCTGGGATCGCGGCCTGGAACCCGCTGTCGGTCGGCATCGCCTATGCCATGATCGACCGCATCACCAAGGACAAGGCCCCGCTGATTACCATCAATCATGGCCGTACCGATTCGACCGATGGCCGGGTGTTTCCTTACGTCTTTCCGCTGCTACTCAATCCCTACAGCGAGACCTCCAGCATCGTGAACTACATTGCTTCAAGAGAAGGCGGCCTGGACAGCCTGAAAGGCAAGAAGATCGTCGTGCTGTATCATGGTTCACCCTACGGCAAGGAGACGATCCCGATCTACAAGCTGCTCGCAGATAAATACGGCTTCAGCCTGGAGCAGATCGAGGTCCCGCATCCGGGTAACGAGCAGCAATCGCAATGGCTGTCGATCCGTCGGGCGAAGCCGGATTTTGTGGTTCTGCGAGGCTGGGGCGTGATGAATCCCGTGGCTTTGAAGACCGCACAGAAGGTCGGATTCCCAGCAGACCACATCATCGGCAATGTCTGGTCCAACTCCGAGGAGGATGTCATTCCCGCCGGAGACGCGGCCAAGGGTTATATCGCGATCACGACCCAGGCCTCCGGCGCGGAGTATCCGGTGCTCCAGGAGGTGATCAAGACCGTCTACGGCACGAACAAGGGCAATCTCGATGAGAAGAAGCGGATCGGCAGCGTCTATCACAACCTGGGGATCGTGAACGGTATCCTCAACGTCGAAGCGGTCCGCATCGCGCAGGCAAAGTTCGGCACGCGCACCTTGACTGGCGATGAAGTCCGCTGGGGCTTTGAGCACCTGCAGCTCGACCCGGCGCGGGTGGAGGCGCTGGGCGCGAAGGGGCTGTTCCATTCGATCAACGTCACCTGGGACAATCACGAGGGCAATGGCCGCGTCACCTTCCAGCAGTGGGACGGCAGCAAGTGGAAGGTCGTCTCGGACTGGATTGCGCCGGACTGGGCCTTCCTCCGGCCGATCATTGAGAAGTCGTCGACTTCGTATGCCAAGGAGCACGGCATCAAGATCCGTACCTCCGGCGATGACCCGGTGAGTCAGTAGCGCAAAAGCGACGCTCGGTATTCGCGGGAGCCGTTAGCTCCCGCGAATCTCAGACAGGATGGATCACGGCATGAGCGACGCTCTGCTTTCGGTCGAGGGGTTGGCCGCGACTTACAATCACGCCATCCGCGCGGTGGACGATGTGTCGTTCGCGCTTCGGCGCGGCGAAATCGTCGCTGTGCTCGGCGCTAACGGCGCGGGCAAGTCGACGACGCTTCAGGCGATCTCAGGGCTCCTGCCGGCGCGGCGCGGCCAGGTGGCGTCCGGGCGGATCGCATTTGACGGCCACGACATCGTGTCTGCGTCGCCCGCCAAATTGGTCCGATTCGGGATCGTTCCGGTGCTTGAAGGCCGGCAT
This sequence comes from Bradyrhizobium sp. 142, assembly GCF_023074015.1. Taxonomy (NCBI): domain Bacteria; kingdom Pseudomonadati; phylum Pseudomonadota; class Alphaproteobacteria; order Hyphomicrobiales; family Nitrobacteraceae; genus Bradyrhizobium; species Bradyrhizobium sp. 142. The sequence goes on along the minus strand of NZ_JADPKQ010000246.1, from coordinate 26,310 downwards.
TGCTTCCCCTCGCTGACGGTGGAAGAGAACCTGATTACTGGCGCTATTGGGCGAGACGCTAAGTCTCGGGTGATACGCACCGATCTTGACGAGATCTATGAGCTGTTCCCGCGACTGAAGGACCATCGTCGCTCGATCTCCGGGCTCACTTCGGGTGGCGAGCAGCAGATGACCGCGATCGGCCGCGCACTGATGTCGCGGCCACGGCTGTTGGTGCTCGACGAACCCTCGATGGGGCTCGCGCCGTTTGTCGTCGAAGGAATTTTCCGGGCGCTGAAGCAACTCAATAGCGAGCAAGGCCTCTCAATCCTCGTTGCGGAACAGAATTTGACGGTCGCACTGCGCTTCTCCGATCACACCGTCGTTCTCGAGAGCGGGCGCAGCGTGCTGTCCGGCGCGTCAGCTGACTTGCGCAACCGCGACGACATCAAGGCACTCTACCTCGGCGGCTCGCCGCAAACTGACGTCGGCAAAAGCCTGCTGACGCACGCTGTCGCTTGATCTTAATTCATACAGGAGAAACTGACCATGGCTACCGCCAAACTGGCGCCCAAGATCGACCAGGACGTCTACTCCCGGCTGGACGGGGCGATTGATGCGACCGTAAGGGTGAATGCTGATCGCAATGATCTTGAAGGCCGCTTTCCCAGGGAGAACCTGAAGGCATTGGCGGAGGCGGGCTGGACCGGCGTCCTAAACGAAGCACGGTTTGGCGGCCTTGGCCTCGGTCATGTCGATTTCGCGGAAGCCGCCTATCGCATCGGACAGGCCGATGCATCGACTGGCCTCGTCTACGTCATGCATGTCGGTGCGGTCCAGACGATCAATCTGTTTGGCAGTGATGACCAGAAGGAGCGCTGGCTCAAGGCGAACAATGGCGGCCAACTTGGCACATACTCGACCAGTGAACGCGCGACCGGTGGGCACTGGTGGTATAATCTCTCCGAAGCCTCGCGCGACGGCGACAATTATCTTCTCAACGCCGAAAAGTCGTTCACGACGAGTTCCGGTCAGGCCGACTTCTACGTCGTGCAGACGCGTACTCCTGGGGCCAAGGATCAGGCTGACATCGTCTTCTTCATCGTCGACGGTAAGTCCGAAGGCATCGAATCGAAACCTTGGAATGCCCCTCGGCGTGCGCGCCAATCATTCGGGTCCGATTCGCTACACCAATGTGCGAGTGCCGCAGCGAGACCGGCTCGGCGCGGAAGGGCAGGGGAAGGAAATCATCTATGACGGCGTATCACCGGTCTATCTGATCGGGCTCGGCGCGGTCTGGGAGGGGGTGGCCCGCGGCGCGCTGAACGCGGCGGTCAAGCACACCACGAGCTTCGTGCACAAGGATCGGAACAAAAGTCTGTCTGATTATCAGGCGATCCGCCAGGAGCTCGGCGCGGCCAAGGTGCTGGTCGAAACGTTGCGGCCGTGGCGCCTCGAGCTGGCGGCAAAGCTGGATGCGCTCTGGCGGGCCGGCAAGCCGCAGAGCGAAATCCTGATCCCATTGACCGAGTTCAAAGTTCACGCCGCCGAAGTCGCGAACAAGGTCGCAGCGGCAGCACTGACGGTAACGGGAGGTTACGGCTATCATCGCGGACCCATCGAGCGTTCGTTCCGAGATGCTCGCGCAGCCATCGCGATGGGGCCGTCGAACATGATTGCTCGCGACTGGATCGGCAAATCGCTGGTCGGCCTGCCCCTCGAGCTGTTCTATGAAGGGGGAGAGTAGATTCAAATCCGCGGGGGCTGTTCGCTAGGGTCAGCTCCGCTGCTGCGACGTCCTGGCATGAGCAGCACGAGGCTCCCTGATGCGGCGCGGCACGCAGGTCCGAAGAAGAACGCGCGCTCGGTACGACTATGACGATGGTGCCGACAGGTTATCTTTCTTTTTTCTGGCGATGTTTTCAGTCTGGAGCAACACGAAGAATTTATCACCTCTCAACCGTGTGAACCAAGACGTCATCCGACCTTCAACATGGCAGCATATCGGCTTCAGGTCGGATGCTGCGGCAGGTTTCTTCCCGATGCTGCCGCTGGACCCGGTTGCTTGAGCTCGCAGGAGGATGTCACATGGTGACCACGCGTGAAGTTTCTGTCGATGACGCCACAACGGTGACCCACATGGTTGCTGCCCTGCTCGCCGAACTTGGGGCCGGCCAGGTCCAGGCCGAACCAGATACCCAGCTCGTGGCCGAACTCCTCGCCATGAAAGAGCGCGTCTATGGGTTTTTGGCTTTCACCGGGGACCGCCCCGTCGGTGTCATCATGTTGTCGGAAAGCGCAGCCCTTTTCGCCTGCGGAACCTACGGCACTATCACCGAACTCTACGTGGTGCCGGACCAGCGATCGTCTGGGGTCGCAATGCGTCTCATTGAGGCTGCCGTAGGCCTGGGGACGGTAAAGGGCTGGGGCCAGCTTGAATTGGCGGCGCCGAGGCAGCCGATGTGGAGCCGCAACCCCAGCTTGGCATTGTACGTCAAGGCCGGTTTTGCAGAGATCGGCCCACGCCTCAAGTTGCCGTTGCAAGGTCTCGCTAGCCCACGTGCGCAAGGTATTCCCAAGGGACGATCGCGATTGGACCCGCGACGGCAACGCGCACGATCCCGCTCTGGCGCGGATTCCACTGCTGCAAGATTTGCATTTGAATCCGTAGGACAGTCCCTCGGAGACTCTGAGCCTTGTCCACGTCGCGAGAGATGAGCCGATCGGGGCCAAGGCCGAACGCCTTGCTGGAACGCGCCCGTTGGACCGATTAGGGGAGCAGGCCTCGATTGCGATGCCTGAAGTCAACGCTTTATTGACCGAAATGTTGGCTCGCGACCTTCTCTCAAGGAGTTCGGTCCAAACCGATGTTGGCCTAACGCGCGAATCCACACGCCGGACCATCCAGCGCGCTGACAGTATGATCGAATCAGCGAGATTGGCTGGGACTTCTGTATTGCTCGAGGAGTTATTGCCTTCTGGCCGCTTGTAACCGACGCCATTAGAACGTTGCTCGCTTCCGCTCCGCCGCGAAAGCGCTGCAGCTGTCAACGCCCCAACTTTGGATAGCCATTTCATTGACTATCGCGGCGTTGCGCCGGATATTCACGAGCAGCGGATTGTGCCGCTTAGGGTCACCGTAATGAGAACGAACAATCGAAGCGTGATGGGCAACATGCGAAACCGCATGTTTCATCGCTGCGTCTCGGCGGCGACCGGCGTCTGTTGTTGATTCGTATCGACAAATCCAAAGCGATCGACAACCAGACAGGAGCGCCGGAGTTCGGCGATTGAGCAGTTATGTCCCAAGCCTATGTCATCGAAGTATCGAATCGAACCGCGGGCATCGTTGTCAGCGAGGAGCGCGGCGTTCGGTTCTTCTCATCCGAACGTGCCTTTGACAGCCTCGATGGCGGTCATTTTGGCTCCGCCCGCGCCGCGGAGCGTGCGGTGAGGGCGCTTATCGAGCGGCGACGGCAGGTCCGGCACTAAGCAACCTTGAATTGGACCCATCAAGCATCCTTGAATCATTGGGGAGAGTCGAATGATTGCCCGTAGCCGCTGGTGTAGATGGATTGCTGCGTCGTTGGTTAGCGCGGTCGGTTTCATCTCAACGGCTGCCTCTGCCGGCCCAACGCTCGACAGGATCAAGTCGCGCGGTTTTATCAAGGTCGGCGTTGGCACCACGCCCGGGTTTTTCGCACCAGACAGTAGTGGCCGGTGGCAAGGCTTCTTCATCGACTATGGACGCGCCTTGGCCATCGCGGTGTTCGGTGACGTAGACAAGGTGGAGTTCACGAGCTCGTCGCCGCAACAGCGTCTGCCGGCGCTTCAATCTGGCGAATTCGATGTCCTGCTGTCCGGCGTGACTGTTACGATTACACGTGCGTTCAAGCTCGGGTTCCATTTCGGGCCGACCATCTTCTATGACGGGCAGGGGATTCTCGTCCGCAAAGACATCGGCGTGACATCGGCATCTCAGCTCGACGGCGCCACGATCGGCATTCAGAGCGGCACAACAGGCGAGCTCAACATCGCGGACTTCTTCCGCAAGAGCCAGCATAAGTTCACTCCGGTCACGATCGAGGACACCAGCGAATTCGTCTCTGCCCTTCAGTCCGGCCGCGTGGACGCGATCACGCAGGACTCGTCAGATCTGGGCGCAAAGCTTACCCAGCTGAAGAAACCGAACGACTACGTCCTGCTGCCAGAGCGACTGTCGAAGGAGCCACTGGCGCCGGCGGTGGCCAGTGGGGACGACCGCTGGCTCGAGATCGTCAATTGGACCGTGAATGCGACCATCCAGGCCGAGGAATGGGGCATCACCTCGCAGAATATCGATAGCTTCCTGAAGTCGGACGATCCAGCCATCCAACGTTTTCTGGGTGTCGATCCCTCCCTTGCTCAGGCAATCGGGCTCGATCCAAAATGGTCCTACAACATTATCAAGACGGTCGGAAATTATGGCGAGATCTTCGATCGCCATCTGAAGCCGCTCGGCTGGGAGCGCGGCCATAACCGGCTGTGGACCAACGGTGGCCTATTATATTCTCCACCGTTCCGCTGACATGCGTCCCTCATGAGCGATGCGCCCGAAACATCGCACGCGGCGAAGAAACCGGGCATGCAGCGCCGGGTCTCGGGCTGGTTGGGTCCAAGGCCGGTGTTGCAGCTCGTGGTCGTGGCGGGCATCCTCGCTGTCGTCATCCTGCTCGGAGCTAACATCGCGACCACGATGGCGCGGATCGGGGTGACACCGGGGTTCGACTTCCTGGAACGCGCGGCCAATTTTGAGATCGGGGAGGGGCTGATTGCCTTCCGTGCCGGCGATAGCTATGCGCGGGCCATCGCGGTCGGTCTTTTGAATACGGCCAAGATCTCGTTGCTGGGCTGCTGTCTGGCGACAATCCTCGGTGTCGCGTTCGGCATGATGCGGCTTTCGGGCAACCTGATGCTGTCTGGTCTTGTGCGCTGGTATGTCGAGATTGTTCGCAACACCCCACTGTTGTTGCAGCTGTTTTTCTGGATCGCTCTCGCCCATGCCCTGCCGCCGCCGCGTCGCGCCATCACCTTGCTCGATGCCGTCTTCCTGACCAACCGGGGCGTTTATGTGCCGGAGATTGTCATAAGCAATCTCTCGGTCGGAGCGATGTGGGTTGTGGCCGCCGTGTTGGGGGGCTGGATCTGGCTGGTGCGGCGCGGCTGGCGCCAGAGGCGGGCAGGTCTGCAGGCTCCAATGCCTGCCTCCGTCTTGAGCATTCTTGCGGTCGGTGCGGTGCTCGCAGCAAGCGGTGCAGGGATCGGCTTCGAAGTGCCGGCAATCAGCGGTTTCAACATTCGAGGCGGTTTCAGTCTGACGCCCGAATTTGCAGCACTGCTGGTCGGATTAACCGTGAAGTTTTCTGCGATCATTGCGGAGATCGTCCGCGCCGGCATCCTGTCGGTCCGCCGGGAACAATGGGACGCTGCACGTGCCCTGGGATTTCATCGCGGCAAAATCATTCGGCTGGTCGTCCTGCCACAAGCCTTGCGCGTCATTACGCCATTGACGACCTCGAACTATCTCAATCTCGTTAAGGATTCCAGCCTCGCCGTCGCGATCGGCTATCCGGATCTCATGAACATCGTCAACACCACCGCCAATACGACCGGGCAGGTATTCGAAGCGCTGCTGATCGTCGTGCTGCTCTATCTCGCCCTGAACCTCGCCGTTTCGGCATTGATGAATCTGTACAACAGCAGGGTCGCGTTGCGCGGGGAGCGGCCGGCATGACGGCGATCGAGGCTGGAAGACTGCGTCCGAGACGTCAGGCGCGGCTCTCGATGCGACTGCGGACCGGCCTGTTCGGGACCTGGGTGAATTCAGCCATCACGGTGACCGTGGGCCTGCTCGTCTTGTGGCTTTTGCCATCGCTGTTCCGCTGGTTGGTGCTTGATGCGACTTGGCACGGAACTTCGGCGGACTGCCTGGCGAATGACGGGGCGTGCTGGGCGTTCGTCGCAGCCAAGCTGCGCTTCATCGTTTTCGCTTTCTACCCGGTCCAACTCACCTGGCGCCCGGCGCTTGTGTGTCTGTTGCTCGTTACCTTGCTGGCTGTTACGGCCATGCCGCGCTTCTGGCGGCGCGGGCTCGTGGTCGCCTCGCCGATCGTCATCCTCCTGTGCTGGCTGTTGATGGCCGGCTACCCGGCGCAGTCGCCGATTTCATCGAATCAGTGGGGCGGGCTGCCTGTAACTTTGTTGGTTTGGGTGATCTGCTTTGCCGTGTCGGTGCCGTTGGCAATCCTGCTGTCGCTGGCACGGCGATCCAGGATGCGTGCGCTGCGCTGGCTTGCGATCGGCTACATCGAGTTCATGCGAGCGATACCGATGGTCGCGATCCTGTATTTTGCGACGCTAATTTTGCCCATGGCGCTGCCGGCGGGTCTCTCCACCGACAAGATGCCGCGCGCGATGATCATGATTTCGCTATTCTGGACCGCCTACATCGCCGAGGTCATGCGCGCCGGCCTGCAGGCCGTTCCGATTGGTCAGGAGGAGGCAGCAGCCTCGCTTGGCTTGGGTTATTGGCGTGCGCTGCGGCTGGTCATCTTGCCACAGGCACTGCGCATGGTGATCCCGGGTCTGGTCAACCAGGCCATCGGCTTCCTGCTCGCGACGTCCTTGCTTGCCGTCATCGGCATCGTCGACATCCTCAACGCGGCCAAGGCGGCGGCGACCGATCCCAACTGGCTTGGGTTTTACAAGGAAGCATTTCTGGTCGTGGCCATGCTCTATTTCGCGATCGGCTATGGCGGCTCGCGTTACAGCCTCTGGCTCGAGCGGCGCCTTGACCGCTCCGATCCACATTGAGGCTTGTGGATCTACGTGACGTGGTGCCTGATCGTCAGTCGAAGACGGGTGCGGTTGATTACCATTGATGTGATCGCCGCGTACGACAGTTTGAGCGCTCGCGCGATTTTGACTTGAGGAAGGCAGGGATGGCAGGTCACAGGACGAATCGCCAGGTCGGTGAAGTGGCCCTGCGGGCACTGTATCCTGGCGGACTACCAGGAAGCGACAAGAGGCCTGGATCCGATTCGCGCCAGTCCATGGGCGGCGTCGCTGATGCCAGCGCCGTATTCAGGCGCAACAGTAGGTACTGGGCCGTGCCGACGACGTCGCGGTTATCCACGTGCCGCAGATCGATCAATGATGCCGATCTGGCAAGACACGCTGATCGCGCAGACCCTTGGCGGTCGCCTGACCATCCTCCGGCTCGACGCGATTGCCGTGCATGATCAGAAAAACCAGTCGAACGGAACGCCGACCCCGTGCGGGCGACGATCACCCAGCCAGCTGCGTCCACGTCACGCTTCTATTCCCGCTCGCAGAACCGCGCGCTGCGATCCGCTTCGACGCAGGCGCGCCGGTACTTGACGTTTAGCATGCTGCGACAATGGCTGGGACGCTGCCGGCAGACTCGGCGCGGACCGAATGTTCGCGAGGACCGATTGAGCAGAAGCGACGAGATCGTTTCGGCCAACAACGCACTTCGCCTCAATGCAACCTGATCCGCGGCCGGGACCAACTATCCGCAGGGCGCAATGAATCTGCGGCCGGAAAGGGGGTGCGTGAGCGCGATGGGCTCTTTGAGCAGGCACGACCCCGCTCTCCATGTATGGCTTTCCTGGTCCTCCGCCCGGCCTTCCACGATCAACCCCTCAAGGGGTCGGCTATGCATGCATGCCGCCGCTGCGCCTTCGGCTGCGTGGTGATCGCGGCCGCTTGAGGACACTGACGGACGCCATCGAGCGGGGATCGGCCTCGCTTCATAAGATGGAGCCCTCAAGTGTCGCACGATCTTTCCCTCGCCCAGTCCAACGCGTTCGAGCTCGCCCGAATCCTGATGGTCCCGGTTACGCTCTTCGAGGTCGACGGCCAGTACGGCGTGATGCCGAGCGACGAACTCGACGATGCCGATGTCGTCATTGTTCACGAATTCGATCCACACCAGTTCAACCCGGCTCATTGAGCCGGGATCGCCTTCTGGTGCCGCTTGCGAGCGGGCGGCGCAAGGGAGGCTGCGCCGCGGCTGGCCGACGCGGGGCGTCGAATGCCCCGCAAGATTCATCAGTTGCCAGCCGCGCCCTTGCCCCCTTCGCTCTTCGCGGCGGAGGCGCATGGGTCCCGCAAGGTGCGGGAGAAGGCAATTCGAGCGGGAAAGGTCCGGCGCAGCGCCGGGAAGCGGAGATGGAAAAGAAGGACATCGAAGAGCTGAAGACGCGCGTGCCCTGCGCCGCGGTGCTGGAGAAGGCCGGGTTCGCAATCGATTTGAAGGAAAGCACGCGCAAGGCCGTCAAATATCGGCGCGGCGGCGACATCATCATCGTCATCCATGACGGCAAGGGCTGGTTCGATGCGCTGTCCGATGCCAAGGGCGATGTCTTCTCACTGGTGGAGCATCTCGATGGTCTCGCATTTCCGGACGTACTGCAGCGGGTCGCAGATTTCGTCGGATTTGTCCCGACCGAACCTGTCTGGATACGAGAATCCCGCGAGCAGCGGCCCGATCTCAGCATTGCCAATCGCTGGCGTGCGCGGCGCAAGCCATGGCGCGGCTCCCTGGCCTGGTGCTATCTGCACGATCAGCGTGGCATTCCGGAAGCCATCATCCGTGCGGCGATCCAATACGACGGTTTGCGCGAAGGACCGCGCGGCAGCATGTGGGCGGCCCATCTCGACGGCGACGGCGTCGTCACCGGCTGGGAAGAGCGCGGGCCGCAATGGCGAGGCTTCGCCAGCGGCGGAGGCAAGGTGCTGTTTCGCCTCGGAGCGGCCGATGCGAGCCGGCTTTGCGTTACGGAAGCCGCGATCGACGCGATGAGCCTCGCCGCCATCGAAGCCCGGCCGCTCGATAGTCTCTATCTCAGCACGGGAGGCGGTTGGGCGCCGGCGACGGTTGCCGCCATTCGGGCACTGAGCGCACGGCCAGGTGCACGGCTCGTCGCCGCGACCGACAACAATCGGCAGGGGGAGATCTATGCCAGCCGCCTTGAAATGATCGCGCTCGAGGCTGGATGCGGGTTCGATCGGCTTCGTCCGTGCGCCGACGACTGGAACGAGCAGCTAAGCACACGGGCCCACGCCTAATGCGCGCCGTTTCGCAGGTCCGAGAGCGGAAACACACAGGCTCGCGATTTCGCTTGATGCGCGTCCGGCAATGATGCGCAGCAGGCGTGTATCCGCCGTCACGAATCTTAATCCGGTCCGGCGCGCCGCCATCAGATAAGCGCAGTCATACATAGGCCGGATGCGAGAGTTCGATCGCAAGGCTCATTGCCTGCTCGAGCATCCGCCATGGGAAGAAAGTCGATGCCGGAGCGCTCGATCAGCCTTGCCGCCAATACGGCCTCGTCGCGGGTGACTTCGCTGCGCTGAACCTTCTTCCAAAGGGTGTTCGCGCATTCCGGGATGATAACCTCTGGCGCCCCGAACTGGAAACGCGAGCGCAGATCGACAGCGGTCTCGGTCCCTTCTTCCTCCACGACCTATTTGATCGCGATGCTGGCGTCGACGACGACGAGCGTCTCCATCAGCGCTCGTCTCGACCTTCGCGCAGCAGAACTTCGGAAGGCGTCTGCTTGCACGAGGCGGTGAGTTTCCGAAGCTCGGCCGCGAGGCCGTCGAAATCAGGCCCAACCTCGCTTGCCAGGACCTGACGCAGGATCTCGCGATGTTCGGCCTCCGCCGAGCGTCCATGTCGGGCGGCGCGAATCTTCAGCTTCGCGATCAGGTCGTCGTCGCGGACATGGAGGTTCCCGGCCATCGGTATGCTCCCAATGATCTCAATGAGCGCAAAGATAGCGCTCCAGGCATGCCCGAACAAGCGGTGCGCTCGGCACATTTTCTCGTGACACTTGCAGGACTATTCAAATGATGGGTGGTCGCCCGGCGATATCGACGGAATCGGAGGCGCGCAGACCACCCGCGTGATTAGATGGAGGCTGAAGTGAGCGGCTGCCTACAGCGATTCGAAGCGAACGGGTGTTAAGCCCTCATGAAGGCGACCGCAGTCGGTGCATGATTTGAGCTCACTCGCAACGTGGCCGCCTAGATGCAGACCGAGCCGTGGCGTCAGATTTATTGGTCTCGCAATACGCTCTTCCTGCGAGGCCGATGTGCTGGATGGCGTCCCTTAGGCAAGGTCTTTGGAAACCTCGCACCTTTGGGCGGCGGAACAAAGAGTTCGGACAAATGAACGCCAAGCGCTTCGGTGATGCGCTCGAGAAGATCAATTGTCGGGTTCTTCAATTGCCGCTCAAGGCTGGCCATGTAGGAGCGGTCAACTCCGGACTCGTAAGCCAATTTCTCTTGCGAAATGCCGCGCTCCACGCGGATCCGACGCAGATTCGAGGCCACAATTGCACGAACTTTCATGCGCCAAAGCGTGCCAGTCGGCTAGGTCGTCAAACCACTGGCTATAATCCCACTATTATAGTCTTCCGTGAAAGCAGCTCGCAACTCGCAGCGCAATCCGCCGCTGGCCGGGAGAACAGCGGTGCAAAAGAACACTTGAGTCCTGCCCCGATTTTTCAATCGCGTGCTCGCTATTTTGCCTGCCAACGCGGACTCTTATCTGAAGGATTGAAAGTCATTGCGATGTACATGCTGCACGTTCCAGCTTAAGCCGTGAATACCGTGTCTTTCGTTGGCTCTGCGGCCCGACACTCGCCAAACGTGCTAAACCGCAACTTGTGCTAACTTTGTGCTAAAGAAGAAAGCGTCGTCAATTCACCTAACGTGATGAGTTGTCGTATTTTTTCCATGTTATGGATTTTAAGTTCCGGACGAGGAGGTCGACGCCCGCGAATTGTAGCGAGCGCTTCGCACTGAACTTCAGCACTCCCCGCCGCCGTGGGCTCAGCGCTGGTGGCCAAGCCCGATGCCGAGCTGGTGCGCCTTGGCCCGAAGCGCCGGCACCGTGCGCTTCATCTGCTTCGAGATCTTGGCGATCGGCGTCCTGGCCTTCGAGTGCGCCTTGAGCGCCTTCAGATCATCCTTCGTGTATTCCCGTCGGCTGACAGGCTTCTTCTTTTTGGAGTTTCGCATAGGATTCCCAATGAATGGACGAAAGAGCGGCCCCGGTCGAAGTGTCTGAGTCTGGCCGAGGCCGCAGCAGCCGACATATCACGCGGGCTGGCAATGACCAACCTACAGCTCGCGTTCCGCAAACGATTCGCAAACGTGGCCTGCAAATTGCCGCATTGACAATGACGGATTCACCGCTGCGTCGAGATAATCCAGGAGATGGACTGCGAGCAGGATCGGCTTGGAGCTGAGGGCGACGAGGCGGGTGGGCTCTCGCAGTGGATATGGATGAGGTCGAGCGGTAGATGAACTGATCAGGTGATGCAATCTTCGGCCGGAAGCCATCATCCGTGCGGCGATCCGATATGACGAACTGCGCGAAGTCCGGCATGGCACCACGTGGGCCGCGCATCTCGACAGCGACGCCGTCGTCACCGACTGGGAAGAGCGCGGACCGGAATGGCGAGGCTTCGCCAGCAGCGCGGCAAGGTGCTGTTTCGCCTCGGACGGTCGCCGCCATTCGCGCGCTGAGCGCGCCGCCGGGTGCACGGCTGGTTGCCGCGACGGACAACAATCGGCAGGGCGAGGTCTATGCCGAGGGGCTGGCGGTCATCGCGCAAGAAGTCGGCTGCGGCTACGAGCGGCTGCGGCCTGCCGCAGAGCACTGGAACGAACAGCTGCATCCGGGCAGCAGGATGAAGAAGGGAGAGGAGGGAAAGGAAAACCCGGCTGCCGCATGCCCGCCGGCCGCGTCAAGGGTGAAGCTTCGCCCGCGTTCCGCGGCCCTTGACCCGGCCGGACGGAGAGGCGGCCGGGGGGGAGGGGTCAGGAAGGGCTGAAGAGGATGGCGACATCGAGAGGATGAGCCGCGCTTCCAGCCCGACGAGGCTTAAAGGAGCCCGCTCATGACCCTCTCTCCGATCCGCAAGGTCTATCAGGGCATCGCCGATCGCCGGCAGATGTTCCGCATGTTCGACCGCCATGCACAGCGTCCGGACCGTTCACTGGACGATGGTGCTCTCTATTGCGGCGAATGGTTCGAGATCGGCCAAGCCGAGCACGACTACATGTTCGAGATCCTGCCACCATTGTGGATACGTGGCGACATGTTCGCGCTGTGCGAATTCCGCACCGGCAGCATCACCAGCGTCTTCTTCGCGCTCACGATCGACGGCCGAACGCGCTATTTCCATGGCTATTGCGATCTCTCCGTCAAGGGCTCGCCCGATCGGATGCGTGCTGCGATCATCGAGCGGGAATCGCGACCCGTGCAAGCGATGACGCGCGAAGAGCGGCTCGAGCACATCTGGTCGAGCACGCATGACCATTATCGCAGCTATGCCGGCGACCGCTGGGCTGAGCATCTGTGCGGCTCGCGCACGGTGCTGTTCTATGACGGGCGTCAGGGCAGCGTGCTGAAGCTGCTCGACCGGCTAACGGACGCGGAGATCGCCGTGAAACTGCCGGTGCATCTGCGCCACCTGCCCGACGCGATCGCGGCGTGAGGGAGGTAGTGATGTTCACATTCCCCATCCCCGCCGTCCGCAGGGTTATCGAACGCGGACAATCCGACGCCGCCGCCAATGGCGGTTTCCGCAATCCCTATTACGGCCAAAAGCCGGGTGAGGGCGAGAAGCCCGGCCTCTGGCTTGTGGGTGACAACGGCGTCTACACCATCTCGAACGGCAAGCTCAGCGACGGCGCTCGCCCGCTTGTGGTCTATTCCGAGGAATGCCATCCGGTCGGCAATCCGGACTGGTTCGATTACAAGCGCCGCCATTTCGGCGGCGATGACGGCATCGAGTTCATCGAGGCTGAGCGGCTCATCCCTCTCATCAATCGTGATTTTCGATACACGCATCTGAGGGTGCAGCTGAGCGAGACAGACATCTCGCTGTCGCTCATCGCGCGCTAGCCCCTCCCATCCCCCTTCCACTGTGACCATCCGCACCCGCCGAGGCAGCTCGGCGGGACGACGGCACGCGCCCTCATCACAAGGAGAAATTCCCATGGCGCAAGACGATCCCTTCACCCTCGATCTCTTCGGCAATACCGCGCTGTCGTCCGGACTCGGCCTCGGCGTCACCGCTTTCGCCGGCGGCCGCACCGTCGAGGCGGATGATGATGACGATCCCGATCCGGCAACGCCGGCCCCGGCCCTGCCGGTCGCAGCGGTCGCCCGTCCTGCAGCATCCGCTCATCGCGCGCGGGGTGCGAATTTCCATCTCGCCGTCAACCGCGCGCTGGCGAAAGGCTGGAAGGATCGCGCCCGCGACAACATCGCGGCGATCCGCCTTGCCGCCGCCGTCGAGGCCGATGAGCGGCCGGCGACGCGCGACGAACAGGAGCAGCTGATCCGCTTCACCGGATTCGGCGCGTCCGAGCTCGCCAGTTTCGTGTTTCGCCGTCCTGGCGAGGACGAGTTTCGTAAGGGCTGGGAGGCGATCGGCGAGGATCTGCAGGATGCTGTCGGCGATCTCGACCATGCCTCGCTTGCGCGATGCACGCAGTATGCGCATTTCACGCCCGAATTCATCGTGCGCGCGATCTGGGCAGGCCTGAGCACCTCGGATGGCGCGGCGGCCGTGTGCTCGAACCCGGCATCGGCACGGGGTTGTTTCCGGCGCTGATGCCAGAGACGCTTCGGGCGGTCTCGCACGTTACCGGCGTGGAGCTCGATCCGGTCACGGCGCGCATCGTGCGTCTGTTGCAGCCGCGGGCGCGGATCATTGCCGGCGATTTCGCGCGCACGGAGCTGCCGGCGAGCTTCGATCTTGCCATCGGCAATCCGCCGTTCTCCGATCGCACGGTGCGTTCCGATCGCGCTTATCGCGCGCTCGGCCTTCGCCTGCACGACTACTTTATCGCGCGGGCGATCGACCTGTTGAAGCCTGGTGCGCTCGCGGCCTTCGTGACCAGTTCGGGCACGATGGACAAGGCGGACGTCTCGGCGCGGGAGCAGATCGCCAAAACCGCCGATTTGATCGCCGCGGTTCGGCTGCCCGAAGGCAGCTTCCGCGCCAGCGCCGGCACCGACGTCGTCGTCGACATCCTCTTTCTCCGGAAGAGGAAGATCGGTGATCCCGAAGGCGATCGGTCTTGGCTCGAAGTCGACGAGGTGCGCCCCGCAACCGAGGATGAGGATGCCATCCGGGTGAACCGCTGGTTCGCGGATCATCCGGAGTATGTGCTCGGCACCCATGCGCTCGCCTCCGGGGCCTTCGGCGAGACCTACACGTGCCAAGCCCGTGTTGGCGAGGACCTGGATGCAGCGCTTGTCGCGGCCATCACTCGCCTTCCGGAGGCGATCTACGACGGCGAGCCCGAAGCGATTGATCCCACCTTGGAGGATGCGGACGATCAGAGCATGCTCGATCTGCCTGCCGATCGACATGTGCGCGAGGGCAGCTATTTCTTTGACAAGGTGAGAGGCCTGATGCAGGTCCTCGACGGCCGGCAGGTCGCCGTGAAGGTGCGCAAGGGTCGCAGCGCCGACGGCGTCCCGGAGAAACACGTCCGGATCATCAGGAAGCTGATCCCGATCCGCGATTCCTTGCGCGAAGTGCTTAAATGCCAGGAGCTCGACCGCCCCTGGAAGGAGGCGCAGGTCAGGCTGCGCATCGCTTGGGGCGCCTTCGTCCGCGACTTCGGCCCGATCAACTTCACCACTGTCTCTTTGCTGGAGGATGAAGAAACCAGCGAGGTGCGCGAGACGCATCGCCGTCCCAACATCCAGCCCTTCCTCGACGATCCCGATTGCTGGCTGGTCGCCTCCATCGAGGACTATGATCTCGATACCAATACGGCGAAGCCCGGCCCGATCTTCACCGAGCGCGTGATCTCGCCGCCGGCGGCGCCGGTGATCACCAGCGCGGCCGACGGGCTCGCGGTCGTTCTCAACGAACGCGGGTCCGTCGACATCGACCATATCGCCGAGCTTCTGCATCGCGACCGCGACGGCGTCGTCGCCGAGCTCGGCAGCGCCATCTTCCGCGATCCGGCCGATGGAACCTGGCAGACGGCAGACGCCTATCTGTCGGGCCAGGTTCGCGACAAGTTGAAAGCCGCGGAAGCGGCAGCCGCGCTCGACCCGTCCTATGAGCGCAACGTCACCGCGCTTCGGGACGTTCAGCCGGCCGATCTGAGCCCGTCCGACATCACAGCGCGCCTCGGCGCGCCCTGGATTCCGGCCGCCGATATCGTCACCTTCGTCAAGGAGACGATGGAGGCCGAGATCAAGATCCATCACATGCCGGAACTCGCCTCCTGGACGGTTGAGGCGCGTCAGCTCGCATGGATGGCGGCGGGCACGTCGGAATGGGGCACGGACCGCCGGCATGCCGGTGAGCTGCTTGCCGATGCGCTCAACAGCCGGGTCCCGCAGATCTTCGACATCATCAAGGATGGCGACAGCGAGCGGCGCGTGCTCAATGTCGTCGACACCGAAGCGGCGAAGTCGAAGCTGCAAAAGATCAAGGACGCCTTCCAGCGCTGGATCTGGTCCGATCCTGATCGCACCGATCGCCTGGCCAGGGTCTACAATGACCGCTTCAACAATATCGCGCCCCGGGCCTTCGATGGCTCGCATTTGAAGCTCCCGGGCGCCTCTGGCGCCTTTATTCTTTATGGGCACCAGAAGCGCGGCATCTGGCGCATCGTCTCGGCCGGATCGACCTATCTCGCCCATGCGGTCGGGGCCGGCAAGACCATGACCATGGCAGCGGCCATCATGGAGCAACGGAGACTCGGCCTGATCGCCAAGGCGATGCTGGTCGTTCCCGGCCACTGCCTGGCGCAGGCCGCGCGCGAGTTCCTGGCGCTCTACCCGGCGGCCCGCATCCTCGTCGCCGACGAGACCAATTTCACCAAGGACAAGCGGCACCGGTTCCTGTCGCGTGCCGCGACCGCGACCTGGGACGCCATCATCATCACCCATACCGCCTTCCGCTTCATCGCCGTGCCGTCGGCCTTCGAGCAGCAGATGATCCAGGACGAGCTGGAGCTCTATGAGACGCTGCTGATCAAGGTCGAAAGCGACGATCGTGTCTCGCGCAAGCGGCTTGAACGGCTGAAGGAGGGCTTGAAGGAGCGGCTGGAGTCGCTGTCGACACGCAAGGACGACCTACTGACCATCTCGGAGATCGGGGTCGACCAGATCATCGTCGACGAGGCGCAGGAGTTCAGGAAGCTCTCCTTCGCCACCAATATGTCGACCCTGAAGGGCGTCGATCCGAACGGCTCGCAGCGCGCCTGGGACCTCTATGTGAAATCGCGCTTCATCGAAACCAAGAACCCGGGCCGGGCGCTGGTGCTGGCCTCCGGCACGCCGATCACCAACACGCTGGGCGAGATGTTCTCGGTCCAGCGCTATCTCGGCTACGAGGCGCTGGCGCAACGCGGCCTGCACGAGTTCGATGCCTGGGCGAGCACATTCGGCGACGTCTCGACCGAGCTCGAGCTTCAGCCTTCGGGCAAATACAAGCCTGTGGCACGCTTCGCGACCTTCGTCAACGTGCCGGAACTGATCGCTATGTTCCGCTCCTTCGCCGACGTGGTGCTGCCGGAAGACTTGCGCCAATATGTGAAGGTGCCGTCGATCTCGACCGGCAGGCGCCAGATTCTGACCTCCAAGACGACATCGGCCTTCAGGCGCTATCAAGCCCTGCTCGACGAGCGCATCAAGGCGATCGAGATGCGCGATCGCCCGCCAGAGCCCGGCGACGACATCCTGCTTTCCGTCATCACCGACGGCCGGCATGCGGCGATTGACCTGCGCCTGGTCGGTGCCGAGAATGACAATGAGCTGGAGAACAAGCTCAACACTCTCATCGCGAACGCCTTCCGGATCTGGAAGGAAACGGCAGAGACCAGTTACGTGCGTCCGGACGGCAAGCCGTTCGAGCTTCCCGGCGCCGCCCAGATGATCTTCTCCGATCTCGGCACGATCAGCGTCGAGAAAACCAGGGGCTTCTCCGCCTATCGCTGGATTCGCGATGAGCTCATCCGCATGGGTGTGCCGGCGTCGGAAATCGCCTTCATGCAGGATTACAAGAAGTCCGAGGCCAAGCAGCGGCTGTTCGGCGACGTGCGCGCCGGCAAGGTCCGATTCCTGATCGGCTCGTCCGATACGATGGGCACCGGCGTCAACGCGCAGTTGCGCCTCAAGGCCCTGCATCATCTCGATGTGCCCTGGCTTCCCTCACAGATCGAGCAGCGTGAGGGCCGCATTGTGCGGCAGGGCAATCAGCACGACGAGGTCGATATCTTCGCCTACGCCACGGAGGGATCGTTGGACGCCACGATGTGGCAGAATAACGAGCGCAAGGCCCGCTTCATCGCGGCCGCGCTCTCCGGTGATACCTCGATCCGAAGGCTCGACGATCTGGGCGAAGGCCAGGCCAACCAGTTTGCCATGGCAAAAGCCATCGCGTCGGGTGACCCGCGCCTGATGCAGAAGGCGGGGCTTGAGGCCGACATCGCGCGGCTGGAGCGTCTGCGCGCCGCCCATATCGATGACCACCACGCCGTGCGCCGGCAGGTGCGCGATGCCGAGCGCGAAATCGAGTTCTCGACCCGGCGCATCGCGGAGATTGGACAGGACATCGAGCGCCTGGTCCCGACGGCGGGCGAGGCGTTCGCGATGAGCGTGAAGGGCCAGCGCTATGCCGAGCGCAAGGACGCCGGCCGCGCGCTGATGAAGGAGATCCTGACGCTGGTCCAGCTTCAGCAGGAAGGTGAGACCGTCATCGCCTCGATCGGCGGCTTCGATCTCGAATATGCCGGCGAGCGCGTCGGGCGCGACAGCTATCGCTACGCCACCATGCTGATGCGCACCGACGCCGAATACGAGATCGATCTGGCGGCCGCGGTCACGCCGCTCGGCGCGGTCTCCCGCCTCGAGCACGCGCTGAATGATTTCGAGGGGGAGCGGGAGCGCTTTCGCCAGCGCCTCGCCGATGCACGCCGACGTCTCGCGGCATACCAGTCGCGCGAAGGCGGCGACTTCGCCTTTGCCGGCGAGCTTGCCGACAAGCGCCGGCAACTCGCCGAGATCGAGAAAGCGCTTGCCTTGGACGTCGAGGGGCCAGGGGAGGCGAGGGCAATCGCCGCTTAGGCGCTCTCGCGCAATTCCTCGATCAGCTCGGAATGCTGGTCGAGCAGCTTCGATAACTCCTTGGTCGGGCCGGTCGGCTCGACCAGGCCCCGCTCGCATTTGTCGAAGGCGTTCTCGCCGACCTTGAGCAGCCCCCGCAGTGCGCAGCTTCTTCATGCACCCGCCTGATTGTGGCGGGGGAGGGAATGCCTTTAGAAAGCATGGCACGAGTGGCGGTCCAGCCGCTCCCCACAATGTGTTTTAGTGAACATTCTCCGCCGAATAGGCATCGAGCGGTTCCCCTTCGATCGACGTGGACGGCGTTCCGTCCACGCCGACAGGCACCTCGCCCCGTAACGTGATCCGATAGAGCTGTCGGTCGAAGTCGAGGCTAAAGATATCGCGCGGCGCGAGGTGGGATGTCGTCCGATTGTCCCAGAAGGCGATGCTGTTGGGATGCCAGCGGAAGCGGACGGTAAATTCCGGGCGCGTGACATGTTCGAACAGCAGTTCGAGAAGATGCTGGCTCTCCCGCGGGCTGATGCCGGAAATTGTCTTCAGGAAGCCTGGGCTGACAAACAGCACCCGCTCACCGGTTTCTGGAATCACCCGAACCAGGGGATGCTCGCTGACGAGCGGCCGTTGCTTGTTCTTCGCGATAAAATCCGCGGTCGCGGTCTGGCCTTCCGGAGGCCGAAACGAATGAACCCCGCGCAGCGTGTCCACAAAAGAGCGAAGCGGTGCCGACAGGGTCTTGTAAGCCTCGGCAAGGTTAGTCCAGATCGTATCGCCGCCATAGGGTGGAACGATCACGCCACGCAGAATGGACGCCGCCGGCGGGTTCACTGCCGCGGTCACGTCCGTATGGAAGCCAGTCCAGGGACGAATAACCTGCTCTCCTTCGGCGCGGGTTTTGAGACGGTCGCGCGAGACGGAGTAGATTTGCGGATATCCCTCGACAAACCCAAAGACAGGGTGGCCAACGGTTGGTTCGCCGAAAGCTCTTGCGAATCCGATATGCTCCTCATGCGAAAGCTGCTGATCCCGAAAGAAGATCACCTTCCATTTCAGCAACGCGGCCTTGAGTTCTTCGAGCACAAGCGGTTGCAGTGGCTCTTTCAGGTTAACACCTTCGATTTCCGCGCCGATGTGGCCGGTGAGCGGATGGATCGCAATAGTGCGCGGGGCCGGCGCCGGGGTATTCGAAGAACGCGAGGTGGTCTTTTGAACAGTTGACGTAGCCATAGTAACTCCTTTGCGAGGTGAGTCGTTTCGATAGCTTTAGAAGGCTGGGGTGACAGAGGGCGGGCTGCGCTTTGCCGGAGCAGCCATGGTCACGGGGCGCAGATCACTGGCTGGCTCTCTCAGTCAGTGGTTTTCGGCTGTTCAAGAGGCGGTGGCCTCACGCCGTCGGCGTTGTTCTGCCAGGCGACGATCGCGTTGAAGCGGCCATCGACATATGGCGCGATGTCGATTTTTTGCTTCAGTGCGCCGGTGGCAAACAAGCCATCGGAGATCCGCTGGAAGACCTGTATGGACTTCGCATCGATCGGGTAATACGCGCCGTGCCCGGTGGCATCGTCGAGCCACTTGCCTTGCTCGAAGGTCAAACCTTCCTGCTTAACGTAGCTGGCGCGTATCCACGCATCAGGGTTTGCGCCCTGCCAGTTGTAAAACGCGACGGCGCGGCGTACGAAATCAGCAATCGCGGTGGCCTTCGCGGGATCATCAAGCAGGGCCTTGCGGGTGAGTATGACGTTGACGCCCCAGTTATGTCCGCGCCCGTCGGCGATGATCGGCGGCTTGCCGACCCGAAAATACTGACCGCCGACTACGATGGCCGCATCCACAGAGCCTGAAGCGAAACTCGGCGCGACTTCAGTTCCGGCGAGCGGCACGCCCTTCACTGATGATGCGCGGAGGTCAAGACCGTTGGCATGAAGGATGCTTGCCAGCACCATGTGGCGCCCAGTACCCGGAGGATAGGCGACAGTCCTCCCTTTGAGGTCGGCCACTGTTTTGATGTTTTTGCCCGGCTGTGCCACCAAGTAATAGTTCTCAGGGCTTCCCGGATTGGCATAAATCGCAATCGCAACGAGTTCCTTGACGCCTGTGCCGACCGCGATGGGCAGCGGCGCCTCGCCGATATAGCCGATATCGACGGCCCCGGAGATCAGAGCTTCCAGAACGGCCGGACCACCATTGAAATTTGCAAATGTGACGGCGTACGGGAGTGCCTTATTGACACCAGACAGCGCCCAGGGCGCGGATGCCTGACTCTGCTGCTCAGCCACGATGAGCTTTGTCCGAGGCGGGACGGCCGCTGCAAGTTGAGCTGCGAGGTCCGCCGACTTGGTGTCCTGCGATAACGCAGGAGCGGTCGCCATGAATCCGGCGAGGCAAACGACACTCGAGAGGATTGCGAGTCCGCGCGATCGCCTCTTCCGCGCGCCTTCCGGTTCAGAAAACGAGTGCATGATACCTCCGTAGGATTGGAAACTCTGTCGCCTGGCTATCAACCGTCCTCGACGCCGAGTTCTGCAAGCAGCCGGCGGCGCAACGCACTGAAGGCGCGATCGTCCCGCTGCCGCGGCGGCGCAATGTCGACCGGCGCATTGAGCGAAATGCGTCCGTCGGTGAGGACAAGGATGCGGTCGGCCAGGAAAATGGCCTCCTCGACATCGTGCGTGACCAGCAACACCGCGGGCGAATGGCGTAGATAGAGATCCCGCAACAGCCCATGCATACGAATCCGCGTCAGCGCGTCCAGGGCACCGAACGGCTCGTCGAGCAGAAGCAATTGCGGCTCGCGCACCATCGCACGCGCCAAGGCAACGCGCTGCGCTTCGCCACCTGACAGGGTACGCGGCCACGCGTCAGCCTTGTGCTCCAAGCCCACCTCGTCAAGGGCGCGAAGCGCCCTTGTCTTGATGGCCGCTGTTTGCGGCAAGCCCATCGTGACGTTGCGCAAGACAGGCAGCCACGGCATCAGCCGGGGCTCCTGAAACACCACGGCACGGCGCCGCGGAACGCGGACGTATCCATCGACCTCATTGTCGAGCGCCCCGAGCACGCGCAAGAAGGTGCTTTTGCCGGAACCACTTCGGCCCAGGAGCGCGACGAACTCGCCGGCGCGCAGTTCGACAGACAAGTCCGTCAGGATGGGCTGGACATCAAAGCTCTTGTTCAGGGCCGAGACGATAACGGCCGCATCGGTCGGGATTGCAAGATCGGCGTGGGGTTCAGGCACCATCGAACGCCCTCCGCCAGGTCAGCAGATGCTTTTCGAGAACGCGAACGAGAGCCAGCGACAACAACCCGAGGACCGCGTAAACGCTTAGTAGCACGAAGATGATGTCGATCCGGAAGTACTCGCGAGCGTCGTTCATCATGCGCCCGAGCCCGAGCGGCGCATTGATGGTCTCCGCGAAAATCAGGGCGAGCCATGCGGCCGTCAGCGCAATGCGCAAGCCGACCAGAAAGCCCGGAAGAGCACCGGGGAGTATCACCGCAGTGATCAGCTCGCGGCGACCCGCACCGAACGTACGCGCGGCTTCCACCAGCGAGGCATCGACGTTTCGGATCGCTCCATAGGTGTTGATATAGATCGCAACCCAGACGCCAAGCGTGATCAGTGTGACCTTCGACTCTTCGCCGATCCCAAACCACGCAATCAGCACGGGCAAGAGCGCAAAATTGGGCACCGCCCGCAGCACCTCCATGTTTGTGTCGACCAGGTTTTCACCCCATCGTGTGAGGCCGGCAATTGTAGCGCTGACGAGTCCCAGGGTTATGCCGAGGGCGAGTCCTTGCAGAACCCGCTCCAGCGACGCCAAAAGGTGCATCTGCAAGTCGTTTGAAGCGAGCAGATCAAACGCCGTCTTCGCCACAGTCAAAGGACCCGGCGTGGTGCGCGGGTCAAAGACGTTCATCGACGACAGCAATTGCCATAGCAGCAACGTCATGGCTGGTCCTGCGAGCCTTTGGAGCCAGCGCGGCGCCCTTGCATCGCGGCCCGCCGCGACCTGTTCCGCCGTCGGATCGATCAGATCAATTCCGTCATGACCACGCGCTGTGTTGGAAGGAGCCGCGCGGTAGGACTCGAGTGAAACGGGAGATGCGGTGAGCGTGTCGATCATTGTATGACGGCCTGCGTTTTCGACGCGCATTCTCGGCCGCGTGCGTTGACGCCGCGGCCAGCCGAGCCTCAGTTCTGGTGCTGGTTCATCCCCTCGTGGGGCAACAGGTGTGCCGCGCTAAGCGCACGCAGGACACGCGTGACCAGTGGCAGTGCGCAGGAAGGTCAAAGGCGTCATCGCATCTTTCTCCATTTCCGGAGTCACCAACGTGTCAGGCGTGAGCGTCAAACGATGGTTACATCGACATAGTGGTCGGCCAGCGTCAACGGCGGAAGAAAAATAAGAATGCGCGCATCAAATCGCGCCGTCGAATAGTCAATTTCGTGCTGGGAACACCTCACAGCGCGGAATGATGAACTCCGTGCCTGAGTGGCCATGTTGGAAAGCCACACGATCAAATGACAATCAGCAGAATTGTCTTGTCCCGCATTGACGTCGACCACACGACGAGTCCTGTGTGCCCATCGTCTCCAGTCGGCGCTGCGCGCACCTCATCTTCCCGCCACCGTCCGATTCTAGATTAGTGCCGGTGGGTGGTTAACAGGGAGCCTCAAATGCGATCAGCGCTTCATATCGTCGCCGCAGCAGCGGCTGTGACGCTTCTCTCGATTCAGCCCATGAAAGCTGAAACGACGACGGCAGATAAAGCGCTCGAAGCCCTCTTCAAGACCGACACGGTCGATACGTCCGTTTTTAGAGCCGACTTTCTGGCCAAGGTTCCCGCCGCAGAGGTGACGCAGAGGATCTCCGACATGAAGCGGGATTATGGCCCACTTATCGGCGTCAGCGCGGCAGGGAATGGCTTCATGCTCCGCTTTGAGCATGTTGAAGTGCCGGCTCGTATCATTCTCGACGCCGAGGAACGCATCATCGGCCTTTGGTTCGGCCCGCTGCAAGGCGACATTGACGCCCTCGTCGCAGCGATCAAGGCGCTGCCCGGCCGTACCTCGCTGCTGATTGCAACGGATGGCAAGCCGGTTGCGTCTTACGAGGCCGATACGCCGCTCGCGGTCGGTTCGGCAGCCAAGCTCGCCATTCTCCTCGCCGTGAAGAACGCAATCGCTGAGAAGCGGTTCACCTGGGATACCGTGGTGGAGCTCGACCCGGGCTGGAAATCCTTGCCAAGCAGCCAATTGAGGGATTGGCCGGACCGAACGCCGCTCACCATTGCCACGCTGGCGAATCTGATGATCTCGATCAGCGATAACACCGCCACTGACGCGCTGATCCGAATTCTCGGGCGCGAATCGGTGGACGCCATCTCGCCCCGGAATGCGCCGTTTCCGACGACGCGCGAGCTCTTCACCCTGAAGACGCAGGAGAACGCGCCGCTTCGGGCGGAATGGCGGACGAGCGACGCCGCCCACCGGCGAGCGATCCTCGACCGCTTGGCCAATACGCCGGTCCCGCCTCTCATCGCGGTAAGCCCGGCGGCCACGCACGAGGTCGAGTGGTTCCTGACAGCTCACGAGCTTTGCGACCTGCTGGACGCGACGGCCGACATGCCGAGCACCAGCATCAACCCGGGCCTCGTCGATCGCGACTATTGGCAGAACGTCGCCTACAAGGGCGGCTCGGAGGTCGGCGTGTACAATGTCTCGAGCCGGCTGACGGACAAGCATGGGCGGGTTCACTGCGTTGTCGCGACCTGGAATGGCGACGGCACGCTCGACAAGAACAGGCTGATCCCGCTCTATCAAGGTCTCGTGCGCGGCCTTGGAACGCAGCACTAGGGAATTTCACCATCAGCTGGCATTTCGGCTAATGCACCGGACGGCTGCCATCAACCGTTCGCTTCGGAGCGCGGTCTGCAATCCATGGTTCGAGCTCGATCGGATCAAGCGCGTGGCAATGGTCCGGTACCGTGCATCCGGACTCGCCGGTCGCGCGAATATTGTGCTGCTGGCAGTGGCGGATCTGCTCGTCCACAGGCAATTTGGGACCGTCACGGAGCAGTTTATCTTTCCAGGTCGGTATGCCTCGCTCCACCGCTTGCCAGTGTCTCTATCGTCGCTTATCGCCGTTTCCTCAGCGATTTCGGTGAAGATCGACGATCCGGATCAACTGGAGGTCTTGAAGTAGGGTTCCGAAGTCAGACGCTGTGAAATCCACCAGATGTTGCCAGCGATGTCGCGGACACCACCTTGGCGGTCTCCGTAAGGCATGTTGGCAACATCCATTATAAGTTCGGCACCACTAGCCACGGCTTGGCGCATGGCGCGGTCGGCATCCTCGACGTAGAGATAGAAGGCCGCGCGGCTCGCGGGAAATTCGGCCTGCGGCTCGCTGATCATCACTGTTGACGTTCCGAAGCCAATTTGGGCGTTCGCGATCTTGCCGTCGGAGCGCAAGCTGCGGCCTCTTTCTTTGCCGCCGAGGGCCCGTTCCAAGAATGCCACGTAGGCCTCGGCTTCGTCGACGAAGATATAGGGTGTGACAATCGAGAAGCCGGCGGGCAAATGCATGAAACGACCTTCTTGCTGACACTCTAGGTTCGGAGCCTTACGGGCGTCCAGATTCGCAGCATCGAAGACATTGCTTTCCGAATGAGGCCAGTCAGTGACAAGCCGCCAACAGTCGGGGAACTCATCGATTATATGTAATTGCTCGAAAGAACAGGCGTCCGCGACCTCTGTGTTTCGCGAGCTGGAATCGTCAGGGTCGGCGCCCGCTAATCCTGTCGGCGTCGCGACCCCGAGCTATCGCCCAAAGTTGGTGACGGCGGGAATCGGAAAGGCGGCATATCGTGGGGGTGCTTGACGCCTCCACTTCTCCACCGAAGGAGCGATATGCCGTGTCCAACGATAACGTCATCCATCTGATTCAGCCAGGAATCTTCGACGATCAACTCACAGAAGTCTTGCGCAATGGGGCGCGTGCCCTGCTTGCCCAGGCGGTCGAGGCCGAGGTCGCGGACTTTCTCGGCCAGCATGCCGATTTGAAGACCCGGGACGGCCACCAGCGCGTCGTCCGCCACGGTCACCTGCCGGAGCGCGAGGTGATGACCGGCATCGGTCCGGTCGCCGTCCGCCAGCCGCGTGTACGCGATCGTGAGGCGGCCGCTGCCGATCCTGGCCGCATCCGGTTCTCGCCGTCGATCTTGCCGCCCTACATGCGCCGCTCGAAGTCGATCGAGACGCTGCTGCCGATCCTATATCTGAAGGGTATTTCGACTGGCGACTTCTCCGAAGCGCTGGCGGCGCTGCTTGGCAAGGATGCTGCCGGGTTGTCGGCATCCGCCATCGGCCGACTGAAGGACGGCTGGCTCGACGAGCACGGCGCGTGGCAGAAGCGCGATCTGTCGGCCAAGCGCTACGTCTACATCTGGGCTGATGGCATCCATCTCGAAGCCCGCCTCGAAGACGAAAAGCAGTGCATCCTCGTGCTGATCGGCGCGACGCCGGAGGGCCGCAAGGAACTGGTCGGCTTCACCGATGGCGCCCGCGAGAGCGCGCACGACTGGCGCGATCTGCTGCTCGACCTGAAGCGGCGCGGGCTCGACGTGCCCCCGCAGCTCGTCATCGCCGATGGCGCACTCGGGTTCTGGAAGGCGGCCGGTGAGGTCTGGCCGAAAACGCGCGAGCAGCGCTGCTGGGTGCACAAGACCGCCAACGTACTTGCCAAGCTGCCGAAGAGCCAGCAGCCGAAGGCCAAACGCGCGTTGCAGGAGATATGGATGGCCGAAACCAAGGCCACAGCCGAGCTGGCGTTCGACGCCTTCATCGAGAGCTACGCGCTGAAATACGAGAAGGCCGCCGACTGCCTGCGCAAGGATCGGGACATGCTACTGGCGTTCTACGACTTCCCGGCCGAGCATTGGAAACACCTGCGCACGACGGATGAGATGGACAAGCGATTTTTTCATTATCGAGAAGACGCTTGCTGGAAATCGCGTGCGTCCATTCTTTTGTTCGGCCGCGCCGCAGGCCATTCTTCCGTCCCGGCCATCAATCTTGCAGCCGCCGCGCGCAGGGGCGGTCAAGGCTGGCCGCACTTGCGGCCACCGCAAGGCTTGGCCTTGACCGGCCC
>NZ_JADPKQ010000447.1:0-38449 GCF_023074015.1 Bradyrhizobium sp. 142 | reverse complement strand
GCCCCTCGACATAGGCCGCAAACCGCGATTCACTCCCGTCCGATCTTGGGTGACCCATCCCAGCTCTCCATGCCGAAAAACGAATCTCCCGAAAATACCAGCAATTCCAGGATCAAAGATCGCGACTTTCTGACTCAGTAAGATTAGTTGCGCTTCTTCGCGCGGTACGGCGACCCCACGCTCTCGATAGATTCCGCGGTATGGGTCCCGGCCTTCGCCGGGACGACGATGTGGCGGGCCACGCGCCACGCACGTGATCATCATCGTCCGGCTCGACCGGACGATCCAGTATTCCAGAGACGATTGTGATTGAGCCGAGAGGCTGCGGCGTACTGGATGCCCCGCCTGCCGCCTTCGCTAGCTTCGGCGCTCCTGGACCTCAACCCCGGCGAAGCCTTGGCATAGCCGGGTTGCGGGGCATGACAGCATCATCTGGTCGCTACGCGTACCGCCCGTGGCAGTGCTTGTACTTCTTGCCGCTGCCGCACGGGCAGTCCTCGTTGCGGCCGATCTTGCCCCAGCTGGCGGGGTTCTTCGGATCGCGCTGGGCGGCGGACACTGCGTTCGCCTGCGCTCCGAGCGTCACGCTCGCAAGCGCCATCTCGTCCTCACCGGTGTTCGGGTCGAACTTGTGGGCTTCCATCTGCGGCAGTACCGGCGCTTCCTGCTCCGGCGGGATGATCTCAACCCGCATCAGCTGCGCGGTGACGGCCTCGCGCAAGTGAGCGCTCATCTCCTGGAACAGGTTGAACGCCTCGGTCTTGTACTCCTGCAACGGATCGCGCTGGCCGTAACCGCGCAGGCCGATAACCTGGCGCAGATGGTCGAGCATGATCAGATGCTCGCGCCAGAGATGGTCGAGCGTCTGCAGCAGAATGGTCTTCTCGACGTAACGCATCACGTCGGGGCCCCATTGCGCGACCTTGGCCGCCATGTGCTCGTCGGCGCGGGTCTCGATGCGCGTGAGCAGCTCCTCGTCGGCGATGCCCTCTTCCTTGGCCCAGTCATCGACCGGGAGGTCGAGGTCAAGTACGCGCTTGAGCTCTTCTTTCAGGCCCGCGACGTCCCACTGCTCGGCATAGGCATGCTCGGGCACGTGCTTGGCGACGAGGTCGTCGATGAAGGCGTGGCGCATGTCGCCGACCGTTTCGGCGACGCTCTCGTCCTTCATCAGCTCGACGCGCTGATCGAAGATCACCTTGCGCTGGTCGTTCTGGACGTTGTCGAACTTGAGCAAATTCTTGCGGATGTCGAAGTTGCGGGCTTCGACCTTCTGCTGCGCCTTCTCCAGCGCCTTGTTGATCCAGGGATGGATGATCGCCTCGCCTTCCTGCAGGCCGAGACGCTGCAGCATGCTGTCGAGACGATCCGAGCCGAAGATGCGCATCAGATCGTCTTCCAGCGACAGGAAGAACTTTGAGCGGCCGGGGTCGCCCTGGCGGCCGGAGCGGCCGCGGAGCTGGTTGTCGATGCGGCGAGATTCGTGACGCTCCGAGCCCATGATGTAAAGGCCGCCCGGCTTCGTCGCGGTCTTGGCGGGCTTTGAGCCCTTGGCCGGCTCGATCTCGACGGTCTCTTCAGCCTTGAGCACGATCTCGCGGAAGCGCTCGACGTCGGCCTTGATCTGCTCGATCTTCTTCGCCTTCTCGGCTTCGTCCTCGATGCCCGCAGTCTCCTTCGGAATGCGCATCTCGAGCGAGCCGCCGAGCTTGATGTCGGTGCCGCGGCCGGCCATGTTGGTCGCGATCGTGATCGCGCCGGGCACGCCGGCTTCGGCGACGATATAGGCTTCCTGCTCGTGGAAGCGCGCGTTCAGCACCGCGAACAGTTTTGCCGGTTTGCCGGCACGGGCCGCGGCGTAGAGCTTGTCGAGTGCGTTCTCCTTGCCGAAATCGATCTGCTTGTAGCCGTTAGATTTGAGGAATTCGGCGAGCACTTCCGACTTCTCGATCGACGCGGTGCCGACCAGCACCGGCTGGAGCCGCGCATTGGCGCGCTCGATCTCGGCGAGGATCGCGCCGTACTTTTCCTTCTGGGTGCGATAGACCTCGTCGTCCTCGTCCAGGCGGCCTACCGGCACGTTGGTCGGGATCTCCACGACCTCGAGCTTGTAGATGTCGAACAGTTCGTCGGCTTCGGTCAACGCTGTGCCGGTCATGCCGGCAAGCTTTTCATACATCCGGAAATAGTTCTGGAACGTAATCGAGGCCAGCGTCTGGTTTTCCGGCTGGACCTGCACATGCTCCTTGGCTTCCAGCGCCTGATGCAGCCCTTCGGAATAGCGGCGGCCCTGCATCATGCGTCCGGTGAACTCGTCGATGATGATGACCTCGTCGTCGCGGACGATGTAGTCCTTGTCGCGCGTGAACAGCGTGTGGGCGCGCAGCGCCTGGTTGATGTGGTGCACGACGGAGACGTTCTCGACGTCGTAGAGCGACTCGCCCTTGAGCTGGCCGGCGTCGCGCAGCAGCGTCTCGATCTTCTCCATGCCTGCTTCGGTCAGCGTCACCGTGCGCTGCTTCTCGTCGACCTCGTAATCGGTCTTGTCGAGCTTGGGCAGGAAGCCGTCGATGGTGTTGTAGAAGTCGGAACGGTCGTCGAGCGGGCCGGAGATGATCAGCGGCGTCCGCGCTTCGTCGATCAGGATGGAGTCGACTTCGTCGACGATCGCGTAGAAGTGCGGCCGCTGGACCATGTCCTCAAGCCGGTACTTCATGTTGTCGCGCAGATAATCGAAGCCGTATTCGTTGTTGGTGCCGTAGGTGATGTCGCAGGCATAGGCCGCCTTGCGCTCGGAATCATCCAGGCCGTGGACGATCACGCCCGTGGTCATGCCGAGGAAGCTGTAGATCTGGCCCATCCAGGCGGAGTCGCGGCGGGCGAGATAATCGTTGACGGTGACGACGTGGATGCCCTTGCCCGCAAGCGCGTTGAGATAGACCGCGAGCGTCGCAACAAGCGTCTTGCCTTCGCCGGTCTTCATCTCGGCGATGTCGCCCTCATGCAGCACCATGCCGCCGATCAGCTGGACATCGAAATGGCGCTGGCCGAGCGTTCGCTTGGCGGCCTCGCGCACGGTGGCGAAGGCCGGCACCAGCAAATCGTCCAGCGTCTTGCCCTCGGCGAGCTGCTTCCTGAACTCTGCGGTGCGGGCCTTGAGCGCCTCGTCCGACAGATTGATGAGTTCGGGCTCCAGCGCATTGATCGCGTTGACGCGGGACTGATATCCCTTCACCCGCCGGTCGTTGGCGGAGCCGAAAAACTTGCGGGCGAGCGCGCCGATCATGCCTAGTTCCTGTGTTCGCGAATTAACCGCATTGCAGCCAAGAGGTTGTCACCCGCTTGCCCATCAACTCACCGTGACGCCCGTGGTGCCAGTAGCCCGGCTTGCAGGGGCCATCCGCCATATGGGTGGGAATTGAGCAAGTCCGGGTTCAACGGCCAAAAACGCAGCAAAATAAACGCCATCGCCATGAACGCGACCGCGCAGAGATATGGCCCGGTCAGGGCCTTGTCAACGGCGGCCGCATTGCGGCTAATTCATCATTTTGACAGACTTTTCGCGTTGCCAAGCCTCCTTGATTGGGCGAGTGTCCGCCCCGCTCGAGCAGCCCCCAGCTTCAACAAAGGATTTTGCATGACCACCTCGTTCCCGGTAACGAAAACCGGCCTGCGCTTCGGCCTCGCCACCGCCCTTGTGGGCTGCCTTGCGCTGGCGCTGATCGTGGGTCCCGGCCGGGCTGCCGATGACCCGGTCCTGGCAAAGGTCAATGGCTTGGACATTAAGAAGAGCGACGTCGCACTGGCCGAAGAGGAACTCGGGCCGAGCCTCGCTCAGATGGATCCGGCGACCAAGGACGAGAACGTCCTGTCGTTCCTGATCGACATGAAGATCGTTGCCAAGGCCGCCGAGGACAAGAAGATCGGCGACAGCGATGAATTCAAGAAGCGCCTGGCGTTCGCCCGCAACCGCCTCCTGATGGACGGCCTGCTCGCCAGCGAAGGCAAGGCGGCGACCACCGACGATTCCATGAAGAAAGTCTATGAGGAGGCCTCCAAGCAGATCACCGGCGAGCAGGAAGTGCGCGCCCGCCACATCCTGGTCGAGACCGAGGACGAGGCCAAGGCGGTGAAGGCCGAGCTCGACAAGGGCGCCGATTTCGCCGAGCTCGCCAAGAAGAAGTCCAAGGATCCGGGCTCCGCCGACGGCGGCGACCTCGGCTTCTTCACCAAGGAGCAGATGGTGCCGGAATTCTCCACCGTGGCCTTCGCGCTCGAACCGGGCAAGATCTCCGATCCCGTGAAGTCGCAGTTCGGCTGGCACATCATCAAGGTCGAGGAAAAGCGCAGCCGCAAGGCGCCGGACTTCGCACAGGTCAGGCCCCAGATCGAGCAGTACGTGACCCGCAAGGCCCAGGCCGATTATGTCGCCAAGCTGCGCGCCGAAGCCAAAGTCGAGCGGATGGACCAGCCGGCGGATGCGGCGAAGACCGACACCAAGCCGGCCGACGCGGCCAAGCCTTCCGATGCCAAGCCGTCAGACAGCAAGATGGCGCCGCCGGCGAAGAAGTAAGAATTCGCTGTCACTTCGCGGACGCCAATAGTATCTAACGTCGCAATGGCCGGGCTTTGCCCGGCCATCTGCATATCCAGATCCCATCAAGGCGCCTCGCTATGTCCTCAACCGTCTCCCCGCTCGCCCCGAAACACGTTCCTGACATGCCCGTGATCGCGGGCGTCAGGCTCGCGACGGCCGAGGCTGGCATCCGCTACAAGAACCGCACCGACGTTCTGCTCGCGGTCATGGACAAGGGCACCGCGGTCGCGGGCGTCTTCACCAAGTCGAAATGCCCGTCTGCGCCGGTTGAATGGTGCCGCGCCAAGCTGAAGAGCGGCAAGGCGCAGGCGCTGGTGGTCAATTCCGGCAATGCCAATGCCTTCACCGGCAAGACCGGCCGAGCCTCCACCGCGCTGACCGCGAAGATCGCGGCCAAGGCCGTCGGCTGCAGCGAGAACGAGATATTCCTCGCGTCCACCGGCGTAATCGGCGAGCCGCTCGATGCGACCAAGTTCGATGGCGTGCTCGGACGCCTCGCCGAGAGCACAGAGCCCGCGAGCTGGCTCGACGCGGCCAAGGCAATCATGACCACCGACACCTTCCCGAAGGTCGCGACCGCGACCGTGAAGCTCGGCAAGGCCAGGGTCACCATCAATGGCATGGCCAAGGGCGCCGGCATGATCGCCCCGGACATGGCAACCATGCTGTCTTTCATCTTCACCGACGCGCCGATCGCGCCGGCCGCGCTGCAAGCCCTGCTCAAGAGCGGCGTCGAGGATTCGTTCAACGCTGTCACCATCGACGGCGACACCTCGACCTCGGACACGCTGCTGGCTTTCGCGACGGGGGCAGCTGCCGAACACGGCGCGCCGAAGATCAGCCGCGCCAGCGATCCGCGTCTGAAGGCCTTTACCAAGGCCTTTTACGGCGTGCTCGCTGATCTCGCCGAGCAGGTGGCGCGCGACGGCGAAGGCGCGCGCAAGCTGGTCGAGATCACGGTCGAGGGCGCCAAGACCAAGGCCTCGGCGCGCAAGATCGCGATGTCGATCGCAAACTCGCCGCTGGTCAAGACCGCAATCGCGGGCGAGGACGCCAATTGGGGCCGCGTTGTGATGGCTGTCGGCAAGGCCGGCGAGCCCGCCGATCGCGACAAACTGTCAATTTCCTTCAACGGCATCCGCGTCGCCAAGAGTGGCGCGCGCGATCCGTCTTATGACGAGGCGCAGGTATCGGAAGCAATGAAGGCGCCGGAGATCGCGATCAAGGTCTCGCTCGGCCTCGGCAAGGGCCGCGACCGCGTGCTGACCTGCGATCTCACCAAGGAATATGTCGCGATCAACGGGGATTACAGGTCGTAAGTCCTCTCCCTCAATCCAACGCGGGCAGCCCTACTTAGCGATGACCGACCTCAAACTGACACTGGTGGTGGCGTGCGCGCTTGTAGACGCCGACAAGCGCGTCCTGATCGCGCAGCGCCCCGAGGGCAAGACGCTCGCCGGCCTCTGGGAATTTCCCGGCGGCAAGCTCGAGCCCGGCGAGCGGCCGGAGCAGAGCCTGATCCGGGAGCTCCACGAGGAGCTTGGCATTACCGTCGCCGAACCCTGCCTGGCGCCGCTGACCTTTGCGAGCTACGCCTACGAGACCTTCCACCTGTTGATGCCGCTCTACGTCTGCCGCCGCTGGGAAGGCCTGGTCACGGCGCGCGAAGGCCAAAGCCTCGCCTGGGTCCGCGCCAACAAGCTGCGCGACTATCCGATGCCGCCCGCGGACATTCCACTGATCCCGCATTTGATTGATTTGCTGCTGTGAATGGAAGTTCACCGTCACCCCCGCGCAACGGCGACGCCGTTGTCGCTGGAGGTGCCGGAGCGAAGCGGAGGCCTCGAAGGGCGACGGCGCCAGTGTGCCTGCTGGCATCATTCGAGGCTCGCCGAAGAGGCTCGCGCCTCAGGATGACGCCGCGTTTTGCGGCAAGGCACCGCTACTTCCCTGCCTTCTTCACCGCCTCCGCCAGGCTGACCTTCGCCGAACCAGGCTTGAGCGGCTGCTGCTGGCTTGCATGGGGGGCCCAACCGGACAGCCAGATGACGTCGAACGTCGCGCGGATGCGGCCGTCGGCGTCAGCAAAGCGCTCGGCATAGATTTCGGCCATGCGCAGCAGCGTCGCGCGGCGGCTCGGCGTGCGGCGCCGCTCGATCAGCACATTGGCCGCGCCCATGCGGCGGAGATCCTGCATCAGCGCGAACACATTGGCGTAGCGGACCACGACGCGGTCGACGTCGGTGACCGGCAGCGCAAAGCCCGCCCGCTGCAACAGCGCGCCGATGTCGCGCAAGTCAGCGAATGGCGCAACACGCGGCGACACGCCGCCCTCGCATTCGGCTTCCGCGGCGGCAAAGGCCTGGCGCAGCTCGATGAGGGTGTCGCCGCCGATCATCGCCGCCAGCAGAAGCCCGTCCGGCTTCAGCGCGCGGCGGATTTGCGCAAGCACGCCCGGCAGGTCGTTGACGAATTGCAGCGCCAGCGCCGAGACGACGAGATCGAGACTTTCGGCTGAGAAGGGCAGCTTCTCCGAACCCTCAGCATCAAGTGCGATCCGCTGAAATGACGGCAGCTCTCTGCGTAACGCTACGAGGCCCTCGCCAGGCGTCCAGAGATCGGCCGCCGCGCCAAATTCCCGCATCACCGCGGCCAGCCGCTCGGACATATCCTCAGCGACGCGATCGAGCAGGAAGCTCACCGCACCTTGCGCCTGCGCGCGGCGCTGCCGCGCGTGCAGCAAGGCGCGATCGAACAGGACGGGCGGATTTTGCGAGTGACTTTGCGAGTCTTGGGCCATGCCGCTGGTTACGCCGATCTTGACGGTTCTGGCAATCCGGTGCGCGCGGAGCTAGCTTTCGCCACCATGGAAGCCGACACCGCCCCCTCCCGTTCCATCTCGACGCCTCTGCGTGCCGCATGGACAGCCGGGCGCCACGTGCTGGCGCGCGCGGCAAGGCTCGCGCTCGACATTGCGCTGCCGACGCTGTGCGTGTCCTGCCGCGAACCGGTCGATGGTGAAGGGGTGTGCGCGGCCTGTTGGGCGCGGCTGTCGTTCATCGAACGTCCGTACTGCCCGCGGCTCGGCATCCCCTTCGTCTATGATCCCGGCCCCGACATGCTGTCGATGGAGGCAATTGCGAGCCCGCCGGCCTACCAGCGGACGCGCGCGGCTGTGCGCTATGACGACGTCGCGCGCACGCTGGTGCATGCGCTGAAATACCAGGACCGCACTGATCTGGCCCTGCCATGGGCCGCTGGATGGCGCGCGCCGGCGGCGAGTTGCTCGCTGGAGCCGACATGCTGGTCCCTGTTCCCCTGCATTGGCGACGGGCCTGGCGGCGCCGCTACAACCAGTCCGGGGCGCTGGCGCGCGTGATTGAGCGTCAGAGCGGCGTCAGAGTGCGGGGCGAGGTGCTGCGCCGGGTGCGCGCCACCGAGCAGCAGATCGGCCTGTCGCGCGCCCAGCGCGCCACCAATGTACAGGGCCGCATTCCAGGTATCCCCCGACCGTCAGGCCGAGGTTCAAGGCCGCCGAATCGTGCTGATCGACGACGTCCTGACGTCAGGCGCGACGCTGGATGCCTGCGCACGAGCCTTGCTCCGCGCCAAGGCGGCCCAGGTCGACGTGCTGGTGTTCGCCCGGGTTGTCGAAAGCCGGTGAAGTCCCATATAATTCAATGAATTCCTGACAAGAAAGCGCTGGACGCCATGACTGCTGCTATCGAGATCTACACGAGGCCGGGCTGCGGCTATTGTTCCGCTGCCCGGTCTCTGCTGACCCGCAAGAAGGCGGCCTTCACGGAATTCGACGTCACCAGGAACTCGTCCTGGCGCGACGCGATGTACGATCGTGCCGGCGACGGCGCGACCTTCCCGCAGATCTGGATCGGCGGAACCCATGTCGGCGGCTGCGACGACCTCTACGCGCTCGACCGCGAAGGCAAGCTCGACGTGATGCTCGAAAGCATCAAGGCCGTCTCATGAGCCAGGATCAAGCGAAGGAACATCAAGCCAACGATCGTAGCTTCACCGCCGCCATGGTGCAGATGCGCACCGGCCTGATGCCTGAGCCGAGCCTCGATCAGGCAACGAAGTTGATCCGGCAAGCGGCGGCGAACGGTGCCGACTACGTGCAGACGCCCGAAGTCAGCAACATGATGCAGCTGAATCGAAAGGCGCTGTTCGAGCACCTCCAGAGCGAACAAGACGACACATCGCTGAAGGCCTACCGCGCGCTCGCGGCAGAGCTAAAGATTCATATCCATGTCGGCTCGCTCGCGCTGCGGTTCTCGCCGGAGAAGGCGGTCAACCGCTCCTTCCTGATCGGACCCGAGGGCAATCTGCTCGCGAGCTACGACAAGATCCACATGTTCGACATCGAGCTGCCGGACGGCGAGAGCTACCGCGAATCTGCCAATTACCAACCGGGCGAGACCGCCGTAATCTCCGACCTGCCCTGGGGCCGCATCGGGCTGACGATCTGCTACGACGTGCGCTTCCCCGCGCTCTATCGCGCGCTCGCCGAGAGCGGCGCGTCCTTCATCACGGTGCCGTCCGCGTTCACCCGCAAGACCGGCGAAGCGCACTGGCACGTGCTGCTGCGTTCGCGCGCGATCGAGACCGGCTGCTTCATCTTTGCCGCAGCACAGGCCGGCCTGCACGAAAACGAGCGCGAGACCTATGGTCATTCGCTGATCGTCGATCCCTGGGGCGAGATTCTCGCCGAGGGCGGCGTCGAGCCCGGCATCATCATGGCGAAGATCGACCCCGCCAAGGTCGGGACGGCGCGGAGGGCGATCCCGTCGCTTCAGCACGGCCGCCGCTTCGGCGTCACCGACCCCAAAGCAGGCCCCGACCACCTGCATCTCGTGCGGGGATCGGCATGATCCGCTACGCGCTCCACTGCGATCGGGGCCACGCATTCGAAAGCTGGTTCCAGAGCTCGTCCGCGTACGATTCGCAGGTGAAGCGCAAGCTTGTGACCTGCCCGGCCTGCGGCTCGGCCAAGGTCGACAAGGCGATCATGGCCCCACGCATCGTCGGCAAGAAGGGACGCGGACGCGCCACGCCGCCGCCGGAGCCGGCCGCCGCGACAGCGCCCGAGGCTGCACCGTCCGGACCGACATCGCTGCTGATGGCGCAGGAGCGCGAGCTGCGCGCCAAGCTGAAGGAACTGCGCGATCACATCGTCAAGAACGCCGACAATGTCGGCGAGCGTTTTGCGAACGAAGCCCGCGCGATGCATTACGGCGACAAGGAGCACCGCCCGATCTACGGCGAGGCCTCGCCCGACGAGGCCAAATCGCTGATCGAGGAAGGCATCGAGGTCTCGCCGCTGCCGACGCTGCCGGAAGACCGGAACTAGACTCCCACCAGCACCGCAACGCCGATCACAATCAGCGCGATGCCTGCCAGTTCACGAGGCGCGATCGGCTGCTTGAACGAGTAGTAGGCGACGCCTTGCGCGAACAGAACCTCGATCAATGCGAGCGTGCGGACATTGGCGGCCGCTGTCAACGCGAAGGCCAGGAACCAGAACTGGGAGGCGAACGCGCCCATGAAGCCCGCGAGCAGCGACGGCTTCCACAAGACCAAAATCGCCTGGAGCACCTTTGGCGCGCGCCAGAGCAAGTAGACGGTCAGGATCAGCGTCTGCACGAACAGGCCGAGCACCAGCGTGAACGACGCGGCCGTCACGAACGAGACGCCCGGCACGTTGATGATGGCGCCGCGAAAGCCGACCGCGGACAAGGCGAACGCCGCGGCGGCGACGAGGCCGATGATAGTCGGCTTCAATTCGGCAAAGCTCTTCTCGCCGCCAGGCCGCAGCGCGGTGATGACGACACCGACGGTGGCGATCACGATCGCGAGCACCTTCAGCCAGGTCAGGTGATCGCCGAGGAAGACGAAGCCGAAGATCGCAGTCTGGATCGCCTCGGTCTTCAGATACGCCGTCGTCACCACGAAGGAGCGGTCGTTCATCGCCAGCAGCATCAAGCCGGTGGCAACGATCTGGCTGAGCGCGCCGAGCAGCAGCCAGGGCCAGAACACCGACGGCGGCATGCCGAGATGATCGCCGGAGACGATCAGCACGACGCCTAAGAACAGCACCGAGAACGGGAAGCCGAACAGGAAGCGAATATTGGTCGCGCCCCAGGTTCCCAGCGGCTTGGTCAGCGACCGCTGCATCGCATTGCGCGCGACCTGCCCGAGCGCGGCAACGATCGTGAAGGGAATCCAGAGGCTGGTTACGGTGAGCATGGGGGATGCGGGTGGGAGAGGAAGCTGCGGCCAACGTGCCGTCAGTGATCGAGCAGGTCAATCACGCCCACGTCATAGGAGCGATGCTCTCGCCACGAATTCCGCCGTCGTCCTGGACAAGCGAAGCGCAGATCCAGGACCCATTACCCCACGGGGTAATTTGGCGGAGACTCGTGGTCACCTATTCGCACCACGATTCCTCCCTGGGGTAATGGATCCTGGCTTTCGCCAGGACGACACCTATAG
Organism: Bradyrhizobium sp. 142; assembly: GCF_023074015.1. NCBI lineage: Bacteria > Pseudomonadati > Pseudomonadota > Alphaproteobacteria > Hyphomicrobiales > Nitrobacteraceae > Bradyrhizobium > Bradyrhizobium sp. 142. The sequence continues at coordinate 27,342 of NZ_JADPKQ010000447.1, read as the reverse complement.
CGTTATGCAGCCGACCTCTTACAAGGAACTCAGCCACTATGGGCAACGCCTCACACCATCGCTTCCGCCACGACCATGTAGTTCACGTCCATATCAGAGGAGAGCGTCCACTTGTCGGCGAAGGGGCTGTAGATGACGCCCGTCTGCTCGGTGATGACGAGGCGATTGTCGAGCAGGTATTTCGTCAGCTCGTCGGGGGTGACGAACTTGTTCCACTCGTGGGTGCCGCGCGGCAGCCAGCGCAGGACGTATTCGGCGCCGACGATGGCCAGCGCAAAACTCTTCCAGTTCCTGTTGAGGGTGGACACCACCATGAGGCCGTTCGGCTTCAGCATCGAGGCACAGCGCTTCAGGAACATGCCGACATCGGTGACGTGCTCGATCACCTCCATCGCCAGCACCATGTCGAAGCGCTCGCGCGGGTCGACTGCCTCGACCGTGGTACAGCGATAGTCGATCGCAAGGTGGCCCTTGTCGGCGTGCAGCTTGGCGGCGGCGATGTTGCTCTGGGACGGATCGATGCCGATGACCTGCGCGCCCAGCCGCGACAGCGGCTCGCACAGCAAACCGGCGCCGCAGCCGATATCGAGCACGCGCAGGCCGCCGAGGCAGTTGAGGCTGCGCAAATTGCGTTCGAACTTGCGGCAGGCGGCGTCGCGGATGTAGCCGAGCCGCAGCGGATTGATCCGGTGCAGCGGCGCCATCTTGCCATTGGGGTCCCACCACTCCGCCGAAAGCTTTGAGAATTTTGCGATCTCGGCGGCGTCGACGGTCGAGCCCGGTTGGAGGGTTGCGGTTGCGGAAGTATCTTGCTGCATGCTCACCGCGTAGTGATCGAACTACGGAAGGCGAGCGGCGAGGCGATGGTCTTGATCGTCTCGATGCCTTCGCCGACGCCGCGAATTGTCACGTCGCCATAGTTGAGAATACGTCCAAGGATCGTCTGGTTGACGTCGACGCTCTCGACCTTGTCCAGCGCCATCTCGAAGGTGCGGCGCTTGATGAAGCCGGTCTTGTGCACGACCCGCAAATTAGTGACGTCGGTCTCGGTGGTGAAGCGGTGGAACCAGCCCCTCACGGTCCAGTAGAGCGCTGCCAGCGCCGCCAGGCCGGAGGCGATGAGACACAACAGCACGAGCCCCTCGACGATGGTTTGCCGGGACAGGATGAACAGGATGAGGGCTGCGATCCAGGCCAGAATGGCAGGAAAATAGAAGATCCAGTGCGCATTGGTCGAATACAGTACCCGCTCGCCCGGCTGGAGGATCTCGTCGATATAGCGCGCCATAATCTCGATTAACCCATTACCCCCGTATCCGAGGCCGCAGGACCCGCTTGCCCCCGGCCCCGTCGCTATGTATACGCGCGGTCGGCATCCGTGGGCCCGTCTCGCGCGGGTCACCATACTTATCCTTATAAGGGAATGCACGCGTCGTCATGAGCCGCCTCGTGATGAAATTCGGCGGCACATCCGTCGCCAATATCGAACGTATCCGCAACGTCGCACGCCATGTGAGGCGTGAGGTCGACGCTGGCCACGAGGTGGCCGTGGTCGTCTCCGCCATGTCCGGCAAGACCAACGAGCTGGTGGCGTGGTGCAGCGAGGCCTCACCCATGCACGACGCGCGCGAATATGACGCCGTGGTCGCCTCTGGCGAACAGGTCACCTCCGGCCTGCTCGCCATCGCGCTCCAGGGCATGGGCATCCAGGCCCGGTCCTGGCAGGGCTGGCAGATCCCGATCAAGACCAGCGACGCCCATGCCTCGGCCCGGATCGAGGACATCGACGGTACCGAGATCATCAACCGCTTCAAGGAGCGGAAGGAGGTCGCGGTCATCGCCGGCTTCCAGGGCATCAGCCCCGCGACCGGCCGCGTCACCACGCTCGGCCGCGGCGGCTCCGACACGTCGGCGGTCGCAATCGCCGCCGCCGTCAAGGCGGACCGCTGCGACATCTACACCGACGTCGATGGGGTCTACACTACCGACCCGCGAATCGTGCCGAAGGCGCGCCGGCTGGACAAGATAGCGTTCGAAGACATGCTGGAACTGGCTTCCCAGGGCGCGAAAGTGCTCCAGGTTCGCTCGGTGGAACTCGGCATGGTCTACAATATGCCGATCTTCGTGCGCTCCAGCTTCGACAAGCCCGAGGATATCGACCCGCATGCCAACCAGCCGCCCGGCACGCTGATCTGCAGCGAGGAGGAGATCATGGAAAGCCACGTCGTCACCGGCATCGCCTTTTCGAAGGACGAGGCCCAGATCTCGGTGCGCCAGATCGAGGACAAGCCCGGCGTCGCGGCGTCGATCTTCGGCCCGCTGGCCGACGCCAACATCAACGTCGACATGATCGTGCAGAACGTCTCCGAGGACGGCAAGACCACCGACCTCACTTTTACCGTGCCGGCTGCCGACTACACCCGGGCCAAGGAGACGATCACCGCGGCCAAGGGCCAGATCGGCTATGCCCGGCTCGACACCGCCACTGACGTCGCCAAGATCTCAGTAATCGGCAGCGGCATGCGCAGCCATGCCGGCGTCGCCGCACAGGCGTTCTCGGCCCTCGCCCGACGGAACATCAACATCCGGGCCATCACAACCTCCGAGATCAAATTCTCGGTTCTGATCGACACCGCCTATACCGAGCTTGCGGTGCGCACCCTGCACACACTCTACGGCCTCGATCAGACTTAGACGAATTTTCTCTTAGCGGTCGCAGCAAACGCGAAGGTGTACACACATTCGCGTCTGGCAGGCGTTTTGCTTGGCAAAACAAGCCTCAATTCGCTATACGGCGGACAGGGTGGGCTGCCACAAACTGTGCCCCAGTGGAGGCGGTGCTGATTCGGCTCAGGCGATGGCTCCGGCGATTGCCCGGGCCGGGGCCGGATGAGCAAATTCGTTGTTTTTCTGGATTCTCGGGCGAGCCGCCGGAGCCCCTCTCGGGCCCGGCTGAGTGAGGAGATTGGCGGCACATGCGGAGCGCGTCGGGAGGTCCCCGCGTCTTGTTGAGACGGCTCCGCGAAACCATGGCGGAGCAGGTCTCGGCCCAAGAGCGGCTGGACAAGATCGTGGTGCTGATCGCCGCCAACATGGTGGCCGAGGTGTGCTCGGTCTACGTGCTGCGCGTCGACAACACGCTCGAACTCTACGCCACCGAAGGCCTCAAGCGCGAGGCGGTGCACCACACCGTGCTGAGCGCCCATGAGGGTTTGGTCGGCCTTGTCGCCAGCGAGGCGACGCCGCTCAATTTGAGCGATGCGCAGAGCCACCCGGCGTTCTCGTTCCGCCCCGAGACCGGCGAAGAAATCTATCACTCCTTCCTCGGCGTCCCGATCCTGCGCGCCGGCAACACGCTCGGCGTGCTGGTGGTGCAGAACCGCGCCAAGCGCACCTATGTCGAGGAGGAGCTCGAGGCGCTGCAAACCACCGCCATGGTGCTGGCGGAGCTGATCGCCTCCGGCGAATTGTCGGCGCTGGCCCAGCCGGGCCAGGAGCCGGCCGCGCGGCATTCCATGCAGAAGGTCGGCGCCATCCTGTCGGAGGGCATCGCACTCGGCCATGTCGTGCTGCACGAGCCGCGCGTCGTCATCAAGGACTACATCGCCGAGGATCTGCCGAAGGAAATCAAGCGGCTCGATACCGCGCTCGCGAAGCTGCGTTCCGATCTCGACCGCATGCTGGAGCGCGGCGACGTCGCCGAAGGCGGCGAGCACCGCGACGTGCTCGAAGCCTATCGCATGTTCGCCAACGACCAGGGCTGGTCGCACAAGCTGCACGAGGCCGTCGCCACCGGCCTCACGGCGGAAGCCGCCGTCGAGCGCGTGCAGTCCGACACCCGCGCCCGCATGCTGCGTTCGACCGATCCTTATTTGCGCGACCGGCTGCATGATCTGGAAGATCTCGGCTACCGGCTGATGCGGCAGCTGGTCGGCCAGGACCACGCGCCCTCGCGCGAGCAATTGCCCGACAATGCCATCGTCATCGCGCGCGCGATGGGACCGGCGGCGCTGCTCGACTACGATCGCAAGCGCCTGCGCGGCATCATCTTGGAGGAAGGCACCGCCAATTCCCACGTCTCGATCGTGGCGCGCGCGCTCGGCATTCCCGCGGTCGGCGAGGTGCCGAACGCGCCCGGCATCGCCGATCCCGGCGACGCAGTCATCGTCGACGGCACATCCGGCTCGATCTATGTGCGTCCCTCGCAGGAAATCGAAGCGGCCTTCGCCGAGCGCGTGCGCTTCCGCGCCCGCCGCCAGGCGCAATATCTGGCGCTGCGCGACCGGCCTTGCGTCACCAAGGACGGCGAGAAGGTCGAGCTGCTGATCAACGCCGGCCTCGCCATCGACCTGCCGCATATCGAGGACACCGGCAGCGCCGGCATCGGCCTGTTCCGCACCGAGCTGCAATTCATGGTCGGCCAGAGCCTGCCTCGCACCAGCGACCAGCTCGCGCTCTACCGCACCGTGCTGGATGCCGCGGGCAGCAAGCCGGTCACCTTCCGCACCCTCGACATTGGCGGCGACAAGGCGCTGCCTTATATGGAGACGGTGATCGAGGAAAATCCCGCGCTGGGCTGGCGCGCGATCCGGCTCGGGCTCGACCGTCCGGGCCTGTTGCGCGGCCAGATCCGCGCATTGCTGCGCGCGGGCGGCGGCCGTGCATTGCGCGTGATGTTTCCAATGATCTCGGAGGTTGCCGAGTTCGACGCCGCGAAGGCGCTGGTCGAGCGCGAGCTGACTTACTTGCGCCAGCACGGCCACACGCTGCCGGAGCGCATCGACATCGGCACCATGGTCGAGGTGCCGGCGCTGCTCTACCAGCTTGACGAGCTGCTGAAAAAGGTCGACTTCATCTCGGTCGGATCCAACGATCTGTTCCAGTTCCTGTTCGCGGTCGACCGCGGCAACGCCAAGGTCTCGGAGCGGTTCGACACCATGTCGGCGCCAATCCTGCGCGCGCTTCGCGACATTGCCCGCAAGTCCCATGCGGCGAAGAAATCGCTCTCGCTCTGCGGCGAGATGGCCTCGAAGCCGATCGGCGCGCTGGCCCTGATCGCGTTGGGCTATCGCTCGCTGTCGCTCTCGGCGAGCGCGCTCGGCCCGGTGAAGGCGATGGTGATCGATCTCGATGCCAGGAAGGCCGAAGCAATGCTCGGCCCGCTACTGGACGCGCCGGCCGGCAGCGTCTCGATCCGGCAGAAGCTGACGGAATTTGCCGAGGCCGAGGGTCTGGCGTTGTAGCGGGCCTGTCCGTCCGCTCGCTCCGCCCTCCGTCCGCCCTTTGAGACCAGAACCGATGTCGTCACTCCCCGAAGCCAAACTGGACGTCCTGCTCGCGCATCACGCCTCGCTCGAGGCCGAATCGCTCGGCCAGCTCGCCTCCGAGCGCTACGTGCAGATCACGCGCGAGCTCGCCGAGCTCACGCCGCTGATCGAGGCGGTCAAGGCGTATCGTTCTGCCGTGAAAGAACTCGCCGACACCGAAGCGCTGATCGCCGATCCCGCGACGGATGCCGAAATGCGCAGCATGGCGGAGGCCGAACGCGACGAGCTCAATCCCAGAATCGAAGAGCTCGTGCAGGAGATCCGCGTTGCGCTCTTGCCCAAGGACGCCATGGACGACCGCAACGTGGTGCTGGAAATCCGCGCCGGCACCGGCGGCGACGAGGCCTCGCTGTTCGCCGGCGATCTGTTCCGGATGTACGAGCGCTTTGCCAGTCTTCAGGGCTGGAAGGTCGAGGTGATCTCGGCCAGCGAAGGCACCGTCGGCGGCTACAAGGAAATCATCGCCGAGGTGCAGGGCCGCGGCGCATTCTCCAAGCTGAAATTCGAATCCGGCGTCCACCGGGTGCAGCGCGTGCCCGACACCGAGACGCAAGGCCGCATCCACACCTCCGCCGCAACGGTCGCCGTGCTGCCGGAGGTCGAGGACGTCGACGTCGACATCAAGAACGACGATCTGCGCATCGAGACCATGCGCGCGCAAGGCGCCGGCGGCCAGCACGTCAACAAGACCGAATCGGCGATCCGCATCACCCACATCCCGACCGGCATCGTGGTGATGATGCAAGACAGCCGCTCGCAGCACAAGAACCGCGCCTCTGCCATGAACATCCTGCGCTCGCGCATCTACGACGCCGAGCAGCAGCGCGTCGATGCCGCTCGTTCCGCCGAGCGCAAGGAGAAGGTCGGCTCCGGCGATCGCAGCGAGCGCATCCGCACCTATAACTTTCCGCAAGGACGCGTCACCGATCACCGCATCAACTTGACGCTCTACAAGCTGCCGCAGGTGATTGCGGGTGAGGCGCTCGGGGAGCTGATCGATGCACTGACCACCGAGCATCAGGCCGCGCAGCTCGCTGCCCAAGGCGCCGCGGCTTGACCGGCGCATGAGCAATCCCTTCACCGGACTATCCATCGAGCGCGCGCGCCGTGCGCTGGCGACGCAACTGCGATCGGCGCAGCAGGGCGAAGCCGAGCTCGACGCCCGTATCCTGCTGGGCGCGGCACTTGGCCTCGATCTCACCGGCCTAGTTGCGCAGGGCGCCCGCCTCCTCACCGACGCCGAGGCGTTGCAGCTCGCGCGCCATGGGCAGCGGCGGATCGCGGGCGAACCGGTGGCGCGCATTCTCGGGGTCAGGGAATTCTGGGGCCTGCCATTTCGTCTGTCGGAAGCAACGCTGGTGCCGCGGCCCGATACCGAGACCGTGGTCGAGCTCGCGCTCGAAATCTTTCGCGAACGGCGCGCCTCCGATCAAGTGCGCATCGCCGACATCGGCACCGGGTCGGGCGCGATCCTGCTGGCGCTGCTGCACGAAATTCCCGGCGCTTTCGGCGTCGGCATCGATCTCAGCCTGACCGCGCTCGACACTGCGAGGAGCAATGCCGCAGCCCTCGGCCTTGGCGAGCGTTCCGCCTTCGTCGCCTGCTCCTATGCGGCAGCGCTCAGCGGCCCGTTCGATCTTATCGTGTCGAATCCGCCCTATATTCCCTCGGGAGAAATTCCAAAACTGGGCATCGAGGTGCGCGAGCACGATCCGCATCTGGCGCTCGACGGCGGCAACGACGGCTATGACGCCTATCGCGCCCTGATCCCGCAGGCAGCGGAACGCCTCACGCCCGGCGGGGCGCTGATCGTCGAAGCCGGGCAGGGCCAGGCGCGAAATATTGAAACCTTGATGGTGGCTGCCGCGTTGGTAGTGGACAGGCCGCCTAGGGCCGACTTGGCGGGTATCCCGAGGGCCGTTTCGGCCCGAAAAATGCCCCTATAAAAGCCGGATTGGGCTGCAAAAACCTCTTGGAATATCGCGTTGGAACGACTACCTTCTGCTCAGCACATCGGTGTCGGCCCCGTGGTCTTACGGGCGAAAGCCGGGCTCTCGAGCGAGAGCTTCACTGATTTACGGTTCCAAGCGAGGTCCTGTGAAGCGCGATGGCCATTTGTGGCGCGCTGCTTCCGACCGCAACGTGAACGAAAGCCTGAAATTGCGCGCGAAGACTAACGCAAGAAACCAGGGCTTGTTTTGGCAGGCAAAATGAATGGGTTCGCTGGCGATGAATGCTGGCGGGTGGGCAACGCGTCCTTGTTGAACATCGGCAGGGCTCAATCCGTTCGTGCGCGCGGTGCGTACGAGAAGCGTGAACCGTTGTCATTAGGTCACTCTCGGCAATCAGTAATGCGTGCAACCTTTAGGGCTGGAATTAAAGGCAGGACATGAGAAACGGTCAGAACAAGCAGCGGATGCGCAACCGGAATAACAACAACAATAATAACAATCATAACCGGCGCGGCCAGAACCCGATGACCCGGGTCTACGAATCGAACGGTCCCGACATCAAGATCCGCGGCACCGCTTCGCACATTGCCGAGAAGTACCTTCAGCTCGCACGCGACGCGCGCTCTTCCGGCGATCCGGTCGCTGCCGAGAATTACTACCAGCACGCGGAGCATTATTTCCGCTTGATCGCCACCGCCCAGGAGCAGTTCCGGCAGAGCCAGCAGCCGCGCGGCGACGAGCCCTTGAGCAGCAGCAGCGACGACAGCGATGACGACGGTGAGAATTTCTCGAATTTCGGCCAGGAGCCGGGCTTCGTTCCCCAGCCCCAGCAGCCGACTTTCGTGCGCGACGGCCAGCGTGACCATCAGCAACGTGACCATCAGCAACGTGATCATCAGCCCCGCGACAATCAGCCCTATCAGCGCGAGAACCAACAGCCGCGCGAGCACCGCGAGCGCGACCACCGTCCGCAGCCGCAATATCAGCCGCAGCCCCAGCCGCAGCCGCTCCCGCTGAACCAGCCGCAGCCTGTCGTCGCCGAAGCCGGCAACGTCGATCGCCTGCCCTCCTTCATCACCGGCGCACAGCCGCAGGTGAACGGTGGCGAGGGTGGCGGTGGCGGCGAACGCTTTCCGAGGCGCCGCCGCCGGCCGCATGGCGGCCCGCGCACCGAGCGCGAAGCTGCTCCGGCCGCCTCGAGCGACGATCTCGCTCCCGGCGAGTAAGCCACAACGGTTCTCCTGATTTGTTGAACTGCATCGTCCCGGCCCAGGCCGGGACGATTTGCTTTCAGGTGTGCGTCACTGTCGTCGAAGACGGCACCAGCACCGGCTTCAAGGAGGGAATCAGCCGCGCCCGTTCCCGCTTGGCGGGGATCGCGCGGTAGACCTGCTTGGTGGCCTCGACGATATGGACGCCGGCAAATGGCAGCGACAACGCCGCGCCGGCCCGCTCCCACATCTGCGCCGATTTCAATACCCAGCCGCCAGCATAGGGCGGCATGAACAGCGCCTCGCCCCAGGCGGTCGGTGTGAACCAGGTCTGGCGCAACAGATCCGTGATCTGCGAGCGCGAATAGGGCCGGCCGTGACCGAACGGCGTATTGTCGGAGCGGGTCCACACCCCGCGCCGGTTCGGGATCACCGCCATGACACGGCCCGACGGCGACAGCACCCGCCACACCTCGCGCAACAGCGCAGCCGGATCATCCGACATCTCCAGCGCATGGACCATCAGAATGCGGTCGACCGCCGCGTCCGGCAGTGGCAGCGAGAATTCGTCAACCAGCGAGGCCAGCGCAGGACGCCCCGTTGGCCATTTCAAGACGCCCTGGGCCGCCGGCATGAAGGCGAGGCAGCGCTCCGCATCCTCGCGGAACAATCCGAGATAGGGCGTGGGATAGCCCATACCGAGCACGCGCTGGCCCTTGGCGCTCGGCCAGCGCTCCTTGATGCCGCGATTGATCATCTGCCGCGCCACGATCCCGAGGCGGCGGGAATAGAACTCGCGGAGATCGACGACGTCGATGGTCATGACGGCAATGTAACATGCGCAAGGCCGCCGCCGCGCGCTGAATATTGCATTGCCTGCGCAACGTTAACGCCATATTTGTCAGGCGGGGCTGAGCCCGATGGAGATGTCATGGCCGCCGAAATTCGTACTTTCAGCTGTTTAAACGACAATTTCGGCTATCTGATCCACGATGTGGAAACCAAGGCGACGGCGTCGATCGACGCGCCGGAGGCGGGCCCCATCCTGGCGGCGCTGGAGCGCGAGGGCTGGCAGCTCACCGACATCCTCATCACCCATCATCACGGCGATCATGTCGGCGGGGTTGCCGAACTCAAGCAGAAATACAATTGCCGCGTCGTCGCGCCGCACGACAAGACGACGAAGATTGCAAATGTCGACCTGCGCGTCGCCAATGCGGACGTGGTCAAGGTCGGCACCCTGCTGGCGCGGGTGCTGGAGACGCCCGGACACACCCTCGACCACGTCTCCTACGTTTTCGACACCGAGAAGACGCTGTTCGCCGCCGACACGCTGTTCTCGATCGGCTGCGGCCGCGTGTTCGAGGGCACTTATCCGATGATGTGGGATTCGCTATTGAAGCTGCGGGCCCTGCCCGACGACTTCAAGCTCTATTGCGGCCACGAATACACGGCGTCCAACGTCAAATTTGCACTGACCGTCGAGCCCGACAATGCGGCGCTCCAGGCACGCGCGGCGGAAGTTGCAAAGCTGCGGGCCGAGAACAGGCCGACCATTCCGTCACTGCTTGGTGATGAGAAGCGAGCAAATGTGTTCCTGCGGGCCGATGAGTCCTCGGTCGCGGCCAGGCTACACATGAAGGGTGCGGATGCCGCCGCGGTGTTCGGCGAATTGCGCGAACGCAAGAACAAGTCCTGACGGGGATCGATGCCGACCGCAGCCGAGATCATCGCGCGCCTTGAACTGCGGCCGCATCCTGAAGGCGGGTACTATCGCGAGACGTTTCGCGACCAGACCACGGACGCCAATGGCCGTTCGCGCTCGACCCTGATCTATTTTCTGCTCGCGCGCGGCGAACGTTCGCATTGGCATCGCATCGACGCGGTCGAGATCTGGCATTACTATGCCGGCAGTCCGCTGGCGCTGCGCATCGCCCACGAAGGCTGCTCCCAGCACGAAGTGCGGCTCGGCACCGATCTCATGAGCGGCGAGCGGCCGCAGGCGATCGTACCGGCACATGCCTGGCAGATGGCCGAGACCACCGGCGAATGGACGCTGGTCGGCTGCACCGTAGCGCCCGCATTCGAGTTTGCAAAATTCGAGCTGGCGCCAAAGGGCTGGGAGCCGTAGGCCCCGGAAAGACAATTAGCGCTTGCGCAACACCATGTCCTTCGCCGCGATCAGGCCGCCGCCGGCGATCAGGATCGCGGCGAGGGCGATGTTGGCGCTGGCTTTGGCGAAGCCGGCGGCGATGAGGAATCCGGTCGAGAGCAGCGGCGTCGCGTAGGACGCCGCGCCGAGCACGCGGATGTCGCCGCGCTTCATGCCGATGTCCCAGGCGTAGAACGCAGCACCCACGGGGCCGACGCCGAGCGCGATCACGGAGATCCACTGCAGCGGCGTATCCGGCCAGACAGTCGTCTCGAGCGCGGCATGCATCAGCGCGGCAAGCACGGCGGTGGCGAGGCAGAATCCTGCGACTGCATCGGTCGGCACCGCTTTGAGCCGCCGCGACAGCACGGAATAGGTCGCCCATACGAAGGCTGCGACGAAGGCGGCGATCAGCCCCGGCAGCTGGCCGGGCGCGAAGCCGCTGGTGCTGCCGGCGAACAGCAGCACGGTGCCGACGAGGCCGAGCACGGCGCCGATGACGTGGTGCACGGCAAGCCGCTCGCCTGGCAGTAACGACGAGAACATCACGATCAGGAGCGGCCACAAATAGTTGAGCAGGCCCGCTTCAGCTGGCGGCGCGAAGCGTAGCGCGAGGAAATAGAGCGCGTGATAGCCGAACAATCCGCCGACGCCGACGGCCCATACGGCCGACGGCTGGCGCAGGCTTTTTGCGGCTTCGCTGCGGCCGATCCAGGTGAGCAGGCCGACGAGGCCACCGATCGCAAAGGTCATCGCGGCGAGCTGGAAGGCCGGAATTATTCCGGTCGCCACCGTCATCACGGAGAGCAGCGACCACATCAGGATTGCGGTCAAGCCGATCAGCGTCGCGGTGCGGGGAGTCATCGGCGAATACTTCCATCATGGCCGGGCATAGCCGTCTGAAGAGCGGCGTCGCTTCCGCTCGCCTGTGCCCGGCCATCCACGTTCTGCCGTGGCGACCGCTGTTGTAAGGCGGTGGATGCCCGGGACAAGCCCGGGCATGACGAAGCTACCGGGATGTGCGAACGTGATGCGATCGCATCACACCATGTACTGGCCGCCGTTGACGGTCAGCGTCGAGCCGGTGATGGCGCCGGCTTCATCGGCGGCGAGGAACACGACCGCGCGCGCGATCTCCTCGGGCTCGCCGAGGCGGCCGATCGGGATCAGCGGCAGGATGGCCTTTTCCAGCACGTCCTTCGGCACCGCCTGCACCATCTCGGTGTTGATGTAGCCCGGGCAGATCGCGTTCACGGTGACGCCGCCCTTGGCATTTTCCAGCGCCAGCGCCTTCGTGAATCCGATCTCACCGGCCTTCGCCGCGGAATAGTTCACCTGGCCGAACTGGCCCTTCTGTCCGTTGATCGAGGAGATGTTGACGATGCGGCCGAACTTGCGCCCGCGCATGCCTTCGATGACCTGGCGCGACATGTTGAACAGCGAGCCGAGATTGGTGCCGATCACCGCATTCCATTGCTCCAGGGTCATCTTGTGGAAGGCGCCGTCCTTGGTGATGCCGGCATTGTTGACGAGCACGTCGATGGGACCGACCTCGGCCTCGACCTTCTTCACGCCCTCGGCGCAAGCGTCGAAATTGCTGACGTCCCATTTGTAGACGGCAATACCGGTCTCGGCCTTGAATTTCTCCGCCGCAGTATCGTTGCCGGCATAGCTCGCCGCGACCTTGTAGCCGGCCGCCTTCAGCGCCTTGCTGATCGCCGCTCCGATGCCCCGCGTACCACCCGTCACCAATGCAACACGTGCCATATCGTATTCCTTCCCTTGGACTCTTCGGACGTTTCTGAGTGATCTTTTTAGATGCGGATTATGCGGGACGTTTGACGGACATCAAGAACAAAACGCCCGGCATCAGGCCGGGCGTTTCTCTTTAGTCGAGGCTTTCACGGTTGCGAAGAATATTTCATTTGCAACCGCTGCCTTTTTAATCGCGTGCAACGCACTCAATCGCGTGTGCAGCGCACGCGTCAGTTACGCGTAAGTTAGTTTCAATCGCGCGCGATGCACATCGCAATGCCCATGCCACCGCCGATGCAAAGCGTGGCAAGGCCCTTCTTCGAATCGCGCTTCTGCATCTCGTGCAGCAGCGTCACCAGCACGCGCGCGCCGGAGGCGCCGACCGGATGGCCGATCGCGATCGCGCCGCCATTGACGTTGACCTTGGAGGTGTCCCAGCCGAGGTCCTTGTTGACCGCGCAGGCCTGCGCCGCAAAGGCTTCGTTGGCTTCGATCAGGTCGAGGTCGCCGACATTCCAGCCGGCCTTCTTCAGCGCGGCGCGCGAGGCCGGGATCGGGCCAGAGCCCATGATCTTCGGATCGACGCCGGCCTGCGCCCAGGACACGATTCGCGCGAGCGGCTTCTTGCCTTCCTTGGCAGCCTGCTTGGCGGTCATCAACACCACGGCAGCGGCGCCGTCGTTGATGCCGGAGGCCGAACCTGCGGTGACCGTGCCTTCTTTCTCAAAGGCGGGCTTGAGCTTCGCCATTCCGTCGAGCGTTGCACCATGGCGCGGATATTCGTCGGCGCTGACGACAACGTCGCCCTTGCGGGTTTTGATGGTGACGGAGACGATCTCGTCGTTGAACTTGCCGGCTTTCTGCGCGGCCTCGGCCTTCTGCTGCGAGGCGACCGCGAACTCGTCCTGCTGGGCGCGCGTGATCTGCCACTGGCGCGCGACGTTCTCGGCGGTGTTGCCCATATGGTAGCCATTGAAGGCATCCCACAGGCCGTCCTTGATCATCGTGTCAATGAACTCGACATTGCCCATCTTGACGCCGCCGCGCAGGTACTGGGCGTGCGGAGCCATGCTCATGGATTCCTGGCCGCCGGCGACGACGATTTCGGAATCTCCGTTGAGCAGGGCCTGATAGCCGAGCGCAACGGTGCGCAGACCCGAGCCGCAAAGCTGATTGACGCCCCATGCCGGGCTCTCCACCGGAATCCCGGCGGCAATCGACGCCTGGCGGGCCGGGTTCTGGCCCTGAGCTGCAGTGAGAATCTGGCCCATGATGACTTCCGAAACGCGGCCGGGCTCGATGCCACCGCGCTCCAGCGCGGCCTTGATGGCGATAGCGCCAAGCTCGTGGGCGGGAAGGGTCGCGAACGCTCCGTTGAAGCTTCCGACCGGGGTGCGGGCGGCGCTGACGATGACGACATCGTCTGTCATGGGCATCTCCTGAGGTTGAGGGGGCAGACGGGGCTGGGAAACGGCTCGCCAGTCTCGGATGGCATCCTGTTAACGTCGTTGAGGCATGTCAATCGATAGGTGGCCGAATTCATGCCGCAGCGCATTCAAAATAGCGTTCTTGGCGATTTCGCAAGCACGTTCTTGCTGCCCGATTAACCGTGGCGCACAAAACGGTAGCGTGACCCCTTTGAAAATGCTTATTTTGTTGCGTTGCGTACTCTTCCCGCCCTGCGGCATTTGCCCGCCGGGTTCCCGTTCTCCGCGTTTTTGCAAGTGAGAGCCCATGGCGAAATCAGACCAACCCACCACCATCAAGAAATACGCGAACCGGCGGCTCTATAATACCGGAACGAGTACTTACGTGACGCTGGAAGACCTCGCCGCCATGGTCAAGGACGGCGAAGACTTCCTGGTCTACGATGCCAAGACCGGCGACGACATCACCCGCTCCGTGCTCGCCCAGATCATCTTCGAGCAGGAGAACAAGGCCGGCCAGAACCTGTTGCCGACCACCTTCCTGCGCCAGCTCATCCGCTTCTATGGCGACAGCATGCAGATGGTGGTGCCGAAATATCTGGAGCAGTCGATCGCCACGCTGACCCAGGAGCAAGAGAAGTTCCGCAAGCAGATCGCCAACTCGCTCTCCGGAACCCCGTTTGCGCCGCTGGAAGAACAGGTCCGTCGCAACATGGAGCTGTTCCAGCAGACTTTCTCGATGTTCAAGCCGTTCGCACCCACTACGGGCCGCCCGGGGACAACGACGGCGGAGCCCGAGCCGGATCCGAACGCCGAGCCGGCCAAGGACACCAACATCGACGATCTGCGCCAGCAGATGAAGGAGATGCAGGAGCGCCTCGAGCGGATGTCGAAGAAGGAAGAGTAGGTCCTTCGTTCGCGCCGGAGCGGCCGCGCCCGCGATGCTTTTCCTGGGTCACTGCGGCGCCGCCAACCGACCTGGATCGTCTCCGAGCGCCCTAGGGCCGAGGCATACGCCATGTCCAACCGAAGCACGCATTGGGACCACGTCTACACCACCAAGGGCGAGGCGGAGGTCAGCTGGTTTCAGGACACCCCGACGATCTCGCTGGAGATGATCCGCGCGGCCCGTCCAGATCATGCGGCCGCGATCATCGATATTGGCGGCGGTGCGTCGCGATTGGCCGATAGCCTTTTGCAGGAGGGATATCGCCACATCGCCGTGCTGGATCTCTCGGCCAGCGCGCTTGAGATAGCGAAGAAACGAATCGGCGCGACTGCCGCAACGATCGACTGGATCGTTGCCGACGCCACGACATGGCGGCCGGCGAAGACATACGATGTTTGGCACGATCGCGCGGCATTCCACTTCCTGACCGATCCGCACGACAGGGCAGCTTACGTCGAGCGCCTGCGATCGGCGGTCGCACCTGACGGCTACGTCATCATCGGCACCTTCGCGCTGGATGGTCCGGAAAAGTGCAGCGGCCTACCTGTCCAGCGGCATGACAGCGCAAGCCTTTCGGTGGAGCTCGGACCGGCCTTCGAACTCATCGAGACGCGCAGCGAGACGCATCATACGCCATGGCATTCGACGCAGGCCTTTCAGTTCAGCCGGTTCAGGAGACGGGCTGCTTAAGGCGTCGTCCGCACACGCTCAGGCCCCTAGCTTCGCGGTGCTTCCGCAATTCGTCATTGCGAGCGCAGCGAAGCAATCCAGACTGCCTCTGCGGAAAGATTCTGGATTGCTTCGCTGCGCTCGCAATGACGGAGTTCGCGGAAGCAGCTAGCTCAAGCCGCCAGCTTCACCGCATGCGCAAAGTCCCAATAGAGCTTGCGCGCTTTGGTGTAGAACGGGCCCGGCTTCAGCTCGCGGTCGTCGATGCGGATCACGGGCGCGACCTTGGCGAAATTGCCGGTGGAGAATATCTCGTCGGCGGCGAGGAAGTCCGTATAGCGCAGCGTCTTTTCGACCACGGTGACGCCGTCGGCGCGGAGCAGACCGATCACGCGCTGACGCGTGATGCCGTTGAGGAAGGTGCCGTTCGGCACCGGTGTGAAGACCACGCCATCCTTGGCCATGAACACATTGGAATTGCCGAACTCCGCGACATTGCCGAGCATGTCAAGCATGAGCGCGTTCTGGAAGCCACGGGAAGCTGCCTCCGACAGCGCGCGCGAATTGTTCGGATAGAGGCAGGCCGCCTTGGCCTCGACCGGCGCGCATTCGGCGGTGGGCCTGCGGAACGGCGACAGCGTGATGGCGTTGCCGACGGGTTTGGGCATCGGCGCCTCGTAGATGCACAGGCACCAATTGGTGGTCTCGGGGTCGAACAGCACGCCGCCGCCGGCACCGTTCTGCGCCCAGTACATCGGACGAATGTAGAGTTCGGCATTGGCCGCGAAGCGCGCCAGGCCCTCGCGGGCGAGCGTGAGCCAGGTGTCGGTCTCGACCACGGGCTTCAGGCCAAAATTGATCGCGGATTGATTGGCGCGGGCGACGTGGCGGTTGAGATCAGGTGCGACGCCTTCGAAGGCGCGCGCGCCGTCGAACACGACCGAGCCGAGCCATGCGGAATGCGTGCGTGGGCCCATGATCGGCACGTTGCCGTCGTGCCATTTGCCTTCGAAGAAGGTCCAGCTCGGCGAATATTCGATGGGCTTTTTGATCTCGGCCATGACCGGCCTCCCTTGGAAATATCGAGGCACTATTATCCCAATTCCTAAAGGATTTCCTGCGGGGAAATGGTGCGTTACCCTCTCCCCTCGTGGGAAGGAAAGATCCATGCCGCTCGATCCGCTTGCAAAGCGTCTGTTGACCATGATGGCTGCGGCTGCACCGGAGGCACGGAGCCGGCCGAGCGTGCAGGCGCGGCGGCAATCCCTGGCGAAGCTGATGCAGTTTGCGCGAGCCGAGGCACCGGATGTCACGGCCTCCGACGGCAGGCTTCCCGGTCCCGGCGGCGAACTGCCCTATCGCCTCTATGTGCCTGCGAGCGCCGGTGAGCGTGCGCCCGGCTTCGTGTTCTTTCACGGCGGCGGCCTCGTCGCCGGCAGCATTGCGACGCACGACCGGATCGCGGCAGCGCTTGCGCATGCGACCGGCTGCCGGCTGGTCTCGGTCGATTACCGCCTCGCGCCCGAGCACAAGTTCCCTGCCGCCGTCGACGACGCGGTCGCCGCCGCCGAATGGGTGGCGCGCGAAGCCTCGTCACTCGGCATCGACGCCGGGCGGCTGGTGGTCGGCGGCGATTCCGCCGGCGCCACACTGGCTGCGATCGTGTGCCAGGACGCAGCGCAGAACGCCAGCCTCTCGATCATCGCGCAATGCCTGATCTGCCCGGTGCTGGATTTCGAGGAGACCTCGCCCTCGCGCGAGGCGTTCGCCGAAGGTCATCTGATCGATCGCGCGACGATCGAGGCCGATCTCGCCGACTATTTGCCCGACGGCATCGACACCGCCGACCCCCGTATCTCACCGCTGCGCGCGACGCGGCTCGCGGGCCTGCCGACCGCGATCATCCACACCGCCGAATTCGACCCGATGCGCGACGAGGGCAATGCCTATGCACGCAAGCTGCTCGCCGCGGGCGTTACAGTCGAGCACGTCTGCCACGACGGCATGGTTCACAATTTCCACGCCATGGGCGCGATCCTGCCGCAGGCGCAGCTCGTGCTGTCGCAGATCGGCGAGCAGGTGCGGCGGGCGGTGGGGACTTAGAAGAGAGAATCACACGCGGGCGTCGAGCACGGCTCTGGCTGCGACAACATATTCAGGCCAATGCGTATCCGCATAACGCTGGGCCTGACGCGCACAGGTGACATCCGGCGCATGGGCTGCTGCAATCATGCGCGCAAAGCGCTCCTCGGCCACAGTCGTGTCGTCATTGGCAAGCTTCGGCGCAGCGGCGACTGCTGCAGTCGGGACCGCGGCGAGCCCCGCCAGTCCGGCAAGCAAGGTGCGGCGTGACGTCTTCATGGCTGTCATTTCCTGTTGTCCTGCCTGTTGCTTTGCGCTTCGATAGTCGGTGGCAAATGCGTCACCTTGACGACCGCAAGGTAGCGCTTCGCTGCCGTCCGGTCCAGAAGCCGCGAGAGCGGGAAACTATTCCGGCACCGGCACGTCGAACGTGTTGAGCGTAACGGAGACCATGCAGTAAACGCCGACCAGATAGGACAGCTCGGCCGCGCCGTGCTCGCCGAACTCCTTGACCGCAGCCCGATAGGTCAGCTCCGGCAGCACACCGCCATTCACCAGCGCCGACGCCACGTCGTAGGCGACCGCTTCCTGCTTGGTAAGATCCACCGGCCGCTGCCCGGCGACGATGGTCGCGAGTTTTTCGTCGGACAGGCCGCGTTGCTCGGCGACCAGCACGTGGGCGTAGAGCTCGTAGCCGGAGCGGAAATGCGAACCGGTGACGAGGATCGCGACCTCGCGCACCGCCGCCGGCAGCAGCGGATTCGATGCGATCGCCTTGACCAGCTCCCATATCGGCTTGCCGAAGCGCGGCTCGCGGATCCAGGGATTCCAGGGCCCGAGCAGCGCGCCGTCGTCGCGCATGTTCACAAAGCCCTTGAAGTGGTCCTTGATGCCCGCTCGCATGTCGTCATAGAGCGGCTTCTGTTCGTCGGTCAGATCTTTCGGATCGAGAATGGGAAGGCGCACGGCAGATCTCCTCGCTGAGAAGGCGCGAAACTCGCCCGCACGCGCGCGCAAGGCAAGTGAAGTTGCCGTGACATGAAGGGCGCCGCCGGCGTCAAGTCGACTCGGACGCGCCGGCAATGGCTGCGGTCAGCGCCGCTCCTCAGGACTCTGCGGGCTCTGTGGATTGACGACGTCGTCGACCGCGAGCGTCAACGGCTGCGCGGTATCGAGGAACGACGACAAGGCGGCTTCGAACGGCGCCGGATCGAGGCCGCGCGCTTTCAGCCATTCGGGCTCGTAATAGGTCTGCCGGTAGCGTTCGCCGGAATCGCAGATCAGCGTCACCAGCGATCCCGTCTGGTTCGCGTTTCGCATCTCGGCAGCGAGCCGGCACAGCGCCAGGAAGTTGGTTCCGGTGGAGCCGCCCACCGCGCGGCGCAGCCGGCGCGACAGCACGTTCATCGCCGCGATCGACGCCGCATCCGGGATCTTCATCATGCGATCGACCACGCCCGGCACGAAGGAGGGTTCGCAGCGCGGCCGGCCGACGCCTTCGATCAGCGAAGGTCTTTCGCAAGTCCGGGAGCGATCCTGAGAACGGAAGCAGTCATAGAAAGCGGAATGCTCGACATCGGCGACGCACAGCCGCGTCGGATACTGGCGGTAGCGCAAATAGCGGCCGATGGTGGCCGAGGTGCCGCCGGTGCCCGCGCCCATCACGATCCAGTCCGGCAACGGACGCGTCTCGCCCTTCAATTGCGTGAAGATCGACTCGGCGATGTTGTTGTTGCCGCGCCAGTCGGTGGCGCGCTCGGCGAAGGTGAACTGGTCCATGTAGTGGCCGTTCAGGCGGGCGGCGAGCGCGGCGGCCTCCGCATAGAGCGCACGGCCGTCGTCGATCAGGTGGCAGTTGCCGCCATAATGCTCGATCGCGGCGATCTTCTCCGCCGACGTCGTGCGCGGCATCACGGCGTAGAACGGCACGCCGATCATCTGCGCGAAATAGGCTTCCGAAACCGCGGTCGATCCCGACGATGCTTCGATAACGGGCGTGCGTTCGCGGATGTGGCCGTTGCAGAGCGCGTAGAGGAACAGCGAGCGCGCCAGCCGGTGCTTCAGGCTGCCGGTCGGATGTGTGGACTCGTCCTTCAGATAGATGTCGATGCCGGCCAGCGCCGGCACGATCAGCCGGATCAGATGCGTGTCGGCCGTGCGGCACTGGTCGGCCTCGATCGCAGCCACGGCCTCGTCGACCCAGCCGCGGCTGTAGGCTGGTGCGACCGGATCTTGCTGGCGGAAGGGAAGTGGCTGCATCGACTGAACCTCTCATGATGCGGATCGTGCATCAATAGCTACCGCTCAGAACTCCAGCGGCGCGTTGTCGACGACTTCCTTCATCACGAAGAAGGTGCGGGTCTGGCGTACGCCGGGCAGCGCGATCAGCTGCTCGCCATGGATGCGGTTGAAGTCCTCCATGTCGCCGACGCGGATCTTCAGGAAGTAGTCGAAATCGCCGGCGACCAGGTGGCAGTCGAGCACGAATTTCAGCCTCGTGATCGCCTGCTCAAAGATCGCGAAGCTTTCCGGCGTCGAGCGGTCGAGCACGACGCCGACCATCACCAGCGTGCCCTTCGCCACCTTCTTCGGCGCCACCATGGCGCGGACGGCGGCGATGAACCCGTCCTCGAACAGGCGCTGGGTGCGGCGATGGCAGGTGGCGGGGCTGATCGCCACCGTACCGGCCAGCTCCGCGTTGCTGAGCCGTCCGTTATTTTGCAGCAATCGCAAGATCTTAAGGTCAACGCGATCAAGGCGGGAGGACATGGAAGAAGCTTTCTCATATGGCCGATCTGGCGGAAGTAATTGGAGCTATCTGGCAGATTATCGCAAGAATATGCTCATATATTGCGCAATATTTGAGAGCACATTTTGTTCGGCCGATGCTAGGCGCAGGGGGCCAATTCAACGCCAATCGGGATCACCTCGCATGCTGGAAAAATTCGCGCGCTATCCGCTGACCTTCGGTCCGACGCCCATCGAGAAGCTGGAGCGCCTGTCGAAGCACCTCGGCGGCAATGTCGAGATCTATGCCAAGCGCGAGGACTGCAATTCCGGCCTCGCCTATGGCGGCAACAAGCTGCGCAAGCTCGAATACATCATCCCGGACGCGATCGCCTCGAACGCCGACACGCTGGTCTCGATCGGCGGCGTGCAGTCGAACCATACCCGCATGGTCGCGGCGGTCGCCGCCAAGATCGGCATGAAGTGCCGCCTGGTGCAGGAAGCCTGGGTGCCGCACGAGGACGCCGTCTATGACCGCGTCGGCAACATCATGCTCTCGCGCATCATGGGCGCCGACGTGCGCCTCGTCGACGACGGCTTCGACATCGGCATCCGCAAGAGCTGGGAGGAGGCGATCGAGGAGGTGAAGGCGGCGGGCGGCAAGCCCTACGCGATTCCGGCCGGCGCGTCCGTGCATAAATTTGGCGGCCTCGGCTATGTCGCCTTCGCTGAGGAAGTCCGCAAGCAGGAAGCCGAACTGGGCTTCAAATTCGACTATGTCGTGGTCTGCACCGTCACCGGCTCCACGCATGCCGGCATGCTGGTCGGCTTTGCCGCCGACGGCCGTGCGCGAAAGGTGATTGGCATCGATGCCTCGTTCACCCCGGCGCAGACCAAGGCGCAGGTGCTCTCGATCGCGCAGAACACGGCCAAGCTCGTCGAGCTCGGCAAGGGCCTCGTCGCTGACGACGTCGTGCTGATCGAGGACTACGCCTATCCCGCCTATGGCGTGCCGTCGGAGGAGACCAAGGAGGCGATCCGCCTCACCGCGCGGCTCGAAGCCATGATCACCGACCCCGTCTATGAGGGCAAGTCGATGCAGGGTCTGATCGACCTGACGCAGAAGGGATATTTCGAGAAGGGCGCAAAGATCCTCTACGCCCATCTCGGCGGTGCGCCCGCACTGAACGGCTATGGCTATACGTTCCGGAACGGGTGAGTGAGGGCGTGAACTGCGCATCCCCTCCATTGTCGTCCTGGCGAAAGCCAGGACCCATTACCCCGATGGCCAGTTGCCGAGACGTGCTGGAGCGGCCAGCACGCACTTTCCCCACGGGCTGTGGCTATGGATCCCGGATCTGCGCGCCGCTTCGCCGCGCTTGTCCGGGATGACGATGTGGAGAGAGACGGACGCGCTAACCGCCGCCCACCCCTACCGCGTCCGCACGATCTGCAGCAGCTCGTCTCCGTAATGCTCGAGCTTCTTGTCGCCGATCCCCGGCACGTTGCGCAGTTCGTCGAGCGTGGTCGGCCAGGCCCGGACGATGCCGTCGATGGTGGCATCGTGCAGCACGACGTACGCGGGCACACCGCGCTCGCGCGCGATGTCTGACCGCCAGGACCGCAGCCGCGCACGCAATTCAGGATCGACATCGCCTTGCGCCGCGCTCGCCGCAGGCGCGAGGTCGCCGCGGCGGGATTTGGCGCGGCTTGACCGGATACGAGTGCCAGGCGCTTCCTCGCGCAGCCACACCTCGACCTCGCCGCGCAGCACGCCGCGCGAGGAGTCCGTCAGCTTCAGCGCGCCAAAGGCTTCGCTGTCGCTCTGCAAATGCCCCATCGCCACAACCTGCCGCAGCACGGTGCGCCACTGCTTCTCGTTAAGCTCGCGGCCGATGCCGAACACCGAGAGCTTGTCGTGGCCGAACTGCGTCACCTTGTCGGTGAGGCGCCCGATCAGCACGTCGATCAGGTGCATGGCACCAAAGCGCTGGCCGGTGCGATAGACGCAAGAGAGCAGCTTCTGCGCCAGTACCTTGCCGTCGCGCATCTGCGGCGGCGTCAGGCAATTGTCGCAATTGCCGCAATTCTCGCCATGCAGGGTCTCGCCGAAATAGCCCAGCAGCCGCTTGCGCCGGCATTGCGCGGTTTCGGCGAGACCGACCAACGCGTCGAGCTTGCCGATCGAGACCCGCTTGAAATCATCGGATGCCGCGGATTCGTCGATCATGCGGCGCTGCTGCACGATGTCGGAGAGCCCGTAGGCCATCCAGGCCGCAGACGGCTTGCCGTCGCGGCCGGCGCGCCCGGTCTCCTGGTAATAGGCCTCGATGCTCTTGGGCAGATCGAGATGGGCGACGAAGCGCACGTCCGGCTTGTCGATACCCATGCCGAAGGCAATCGTCGCGACGATGACGATGCCGTCCTCGTTGAGGAAGCGGTCCTGGTTGCGCGAGCGCACGCTGCTGTCGAGCCCGGCGTGATAGGGCAGTGCCGCAATGCCGGCATCGTCGAGCGCGGCGGCGACCTCCTCGACCCGGTTGCGCGACAGGCAATAGACCACGCCGGCATCGCCCACATGACGCTCCCGGATGAACTCCTTCAGCTGCGACACCGCATTGCGCTTGTCGACGATCTCGTAGCGGATGTTCGGCCGGTCGAAGCTGGAGACGAATTGCGGGCTGCCCCCAAGCTGGAGCCGCTCGACGATCTCCTTCCGCGTCAAATCGTCGGCGGTCGCGGTCAGCGCAATGCGCGGCACGGTTGGAAAACGCTCGGCGATGATGGAAAGCCCGACATATTCGGGCCGGAAATCATGGCCCCATTGCGAGACGCAATGGGCTTCGTCGATCGCAAACAGCGCCACCTTTGCCTGCGCCAGAATCGACAGGCAGCGCGGCGTCACCAGACGTTCCGGCGCGACATAGAGCAAGTCGAGATCGCCTGCGATCAGGCGGCGCTCGATGCCCGAGGCCTCCTGCGGCGTCAGCGACGAGTTCAGCGCGGCAGCGTTGACACCCGCCTCGATCAGGCCGGCAACCTGGTCGCGCATGAGCGCGATCAGCGGTGACACCACGATGCCGCAGCCTTCACGCAGCAACGACGGCAATTGATAGCACAACGACTTGCCGCCGCCGGTCGGCATCAGCACCAGACAATTGCCGCCCTCGGTGACATGCCGGATGATCTCGCCTTGTGCGCCGCGAAACCCCGGCAGGCCGAACACCGAATGCAGCACCGACAACGCGTCGCGGCCGTCGGCGGGCGCAGGCAGCGAAACGGTGGAGGGAGCGGACATGGGCGGAGCGGAACCGGACCGTGAGATTCGACACAAGGCCAGTCGCATGACGGCGCAGTCGTGGCAAGACTGTTTGCGCGGCAAGACGATGTCTTCCCCTCTCCCTTTGTGGGGCCCCTTGTGGGAGAGGGTGGCATAGGCGGCCTTTGGCCGCCGTACTTGGAACGCCGATGCTTCGCATCGGCTATGGCGTAGCGGCGAGACGGGTGAGGGGTTTGGTCTGCGAACTCGATCGAGATTGCTTTGCGGAGACGACCCCTCATCCGGCGCTTCGCGCCACCTTCTCCCACAAGGGGAGAAGGGAAGAAGAAAGCTACTTACGCCCCAATCCTTCGCAGCGCCTCCGCGATCGTCACGATCGGCATGCTGCGCCTCTCGGCTGCCTCCAGCGCGTGACGCAGCAAGTTCGGCGAGCAACCGTAGGGGCTTGGCACATCCGCAACGTCATGGCCGTAGAAGATCAGCCAACCGCCGCTTGCGACCGCCGCGTCGAAATAGCGATCGATGCCGGACGAATCGATCTCGCAATCGACCAGAGGCGAGGCACGCAGGAACTGGAGGTCGACGACGTCGCGATTGACGCCAGGAAGGATGCCACGTGCCGAGCGGAAGGCTTTTGCCAGCTGCGGCTTGCGCCAGACCGAGGCGAGCCCATACGGATAGGCGAAATTCTCCAGCACGATCGAGGAATCGATAGCGCGAAAATAGCTGCGGTTCCGCTCAATCTCGCGCGCCATGGCGGTCTCGTCGAGATCGACCGCGCGCAGATGCGAGAAGGTATGACAGGCGATCTCGTGGCCGGCGCGATGAAGCCGCACGATCGCCTCATTCGACAGTCCGCGCCAGTGATCCCCGGGCTGGTCGATCAGGCTGCCGGCCAGATAGAATGTGCCGCGGCCGCCATGCTGCTCCAGCAGCGAAGCGCCCTCGCCCGCGGCACTGTCGGGCGCGTCATCGAATGTAAAGCTGACCATTGGCGCGTGGGGCGGCAATCTGTGCAGCGCGGCGCGGAAATGCCGGGCCAGCCGATTGCTCATGCGTCCCTGGAGTGCCGACCACACGATCGCGTTTCCTGTTTGCCCGACCTCGTCACTGAAGCATTCATGTGTCGTTTGAGGCAAGCATCACACTTTATTAGTCCTAACGCGAAATCCGTAATCTGAACCTAGCGCGCGAGCAGCGCGGCTTCGGTGTCAGCAGCGAGATATTGCAACCAGTTGCGGAAAAGTGCCGCTGCAGCGCTGCCGGCCGCGATATCGGCGCGCAGCGTCAGCGCGGGCAGATCGTTCGTCAGCGCCGGATGACGCTGGTGCCTCACCCGTTTCTCGAATCGGGCAAGTTTCTCTTCCGTCTCTGCGTCAAAATAGCTCACGGGCAGGTGCGGATAAGTCGCGCGCTCGCGGGCGAGATAGCGGCCGATGTCGCGCAGATACTCGCGCTGGAGCGACAGCGCGTCGTATTCGGGATGGCCCTGGAAGAAGACGAACCGGCTGGCATATTGCCGGACGAAAGTGTCGATGCCGGCCTCGGCCGAGCGCGTCAGCACCTGATAGCCGGCCTGGGTGAGATCGCTCTCGGCGACTTCGTTCAGACGCGAGTGCGAAACCTTGAGCGGAGTAGGCGTTGCACGCGTCAGCGCGTCATCGGTGACCGGCTCGCAGTCGAAGATGCCGTGACATTTCGCCGGCAGCCGTCGCCGTCCGATGCGATCGAGATGCAGCACCGCCGCATGCGCGGCCAGGCACGACCAGATCGTCGAGCGCGTGTTGACCTTGGCCCAGTCGATCAGCTCGGTGAGATCGCGCCAGTACGGCTCCTTGTCGAGCTCGGGCGCGACCGGTTCGGCGCCGGTCACGATCAGCCCGTCGAACTTGTGGCGCTTGAGATCGGTGAGATCGGAATACTCGCTTTCGACATGCCATTTCGCTTCGGGCGAGCGTTTCACCGACGGCAGCGAGAAGCAATGGAAGCGGATGCGGCGTGGCCCGGCAGCGGCCTGGAGCAGCTTCATGAACTGCCGCTCGGTCGCCTTCAGCGCCGGGTCCGGCATGTTGTTGATCAGCCCGATGGTGAGCTCGGCGCCGCCATGATCGCGCGCGAGATCGACCTCTCCGGGCACCAGGGCCGGGCTCGAGATACCTTGATCCCTGTCGATCAAGAGCGTCATCGGCGCCGCCGCCTACTCCGCGGCCTGGAGACGTGCCGACGGGCAGGCCTTTTCCAGCGCCTGGTCGATGTCCTCGATGATATCCGCGGCATGCTCGATGCCGATTGAGAGGCGGATCGTCTCCGGCAGCACCCCGGCGACGCGTTGCTGCTCGACCGACATCTGCCGGTGCGTGGTCGAGGCCGGATGGCAGGCCAACGACTTGGCATCGCCGATATTGACCAAGCGCGTGATCAGCTTCAGCGCGTCGTAGAAAGTCTTGCCGGCTTCTATGCCGCCCTTGATGCCGAAGGTGAACAGCGAAGAGGCGTTGCCGTCGAGATATTTCTGCACCAGCGGATAATAAGGGCTATCGGGGAAACCCGTGTAATTGACCCAGGCCACGCGCGGGTCGGCACGCAGGAATTCGGCGACCTTGCGCGCGTTCTCGACGTGGCGTTCCATGCGCAGCGCCACGGTCTCGATCCCCTGGAGCAGCAGGAAAGCGTTGAACGGCGACAGCACCGCGCCCATGGTGCGCTGATAGATGCTGCGCGCGCGCTCGATATAGGCGGTGCGGCCGAAGCGCTCGGCGTAGACCAGACCGTGATAGGAGGCGTCAGGCTTGTTGTAGCCCGGGAAGCGCTCGGCGTGCGTGGCCCACGGAAAATTTCCGGAATCGACGATGGCGCCGCCGAGCGTGGTGCCGTGGCCGCCCAGGAATTTGGTCAGCGAATGCACGGCGATGTCGGCGCCGTAATCGAACGGCTTGAGAAGGATCGGGGTCGCGACCGTATTGTCGACGATCAGCGGCACGCCATGCGCATGCGCGATCTTGGCCAGCGCCTCGATGTCGCAGACATTGCCGGCGGGGTTGCCGATGGTCTCGGCGAACACCGCGCGGGTGTTCTCGTCGATCAGCTTCTCGATCGCATCAGGCTTGTCGCTCTCGGCGAAGCGGCCGATGATACCCTGGCGCGGCAGAATGTGGGAGAGCAGCGTGTGCGTGGTGCCATAGAGCTGCGGCACCGAAACGATGTTGCCGCCATGGTCGGCGACGTTGACGAAAGCGAAATGCAACGCCGCCTGGCCGGTCGCGACCGCGAGCGCGCCGACGCCGCCTTCGAGCTGGCTGATGCGCATCTCCAGCACCGCGCTGGTCGGATTGGCGATGCGGCTGTAGCGATAGCCTTCGGCTTCGAGATTGAACAGGGCTGCACCGTGATCGGCGCTGTCGAAAGCGTAGGCCGCGGTCTGGTAGATCGGAACGGCGACCGCGTGCGTCGTGGCTTCAGGTTCGTAGCCGGCGTGAATAGCGATCGTCTCGTTGCGCATCGTCCACCTCCACGTGGGGCGGGCTGCACTTAATTGGCCTTTATGGGCATGTGCGTTGTCCGCCATCCCCGTGTTAGAGACGGGTGGTAAAGCGAGCAATAATTCGCCTAGAGATCGAGGAAGTAACCCTAACGCTTGTTGGAGAATTGCCCAAAATTTTAATGAAATTGGATTAATGAACCGGCGAAATTTGCCGCGGCAGTCGCGGTACCGAGAGCTGGTCCCGCTTGTCTGAACAGACTTTCCGCGTCGATAAGTGGAGCCTCTGCCGAGATTAGGCCGCCACGCGGAGCGGCGGAAGGTTGAAGTAGG
>NZ_JADPKQ010000486.1:0-669 GCF_023074015.1 Bradyrhizobium sp. 142 | reverse complement strand
CGTGCTTTGCTGGTCCGCATTCCCCTTGGTCGCGGCCCTTCGCTCCACCAGCTCCTTTCGCAGATCGCTCTGCCTCGTTCGCCGGCTTCGCCGCTACTGTGGCCACGTCCGACTTCCCGCGTTCGTTCGTCATCGGCTTCGGCTCCTCGCCTTCCCGATGCGGACCGAAGGCGCATGCCGCCTGCGGTCGAACGCGGGACCTCCCAGGTTCCGGCGCGGTCCCTTACTGCGTGATGGGGTCTTCGACCACGGCAGAGCGTCAGCCCCTCGCATAACGGGACCGCACATGTTGCCTTCGACGTTGCTTACCGCCTCGGCCTCTGCGAGTTTCTGTCTTTCGCGGCTCAATAGCCACCCCACAGCATCGTTGTGTACGCTTCGCTGCCGCCGTCGCCGACGACACCGCAACACTCACTACCGGGCGCCCGCTACGGCTTACCCGGACCGGACTTCCACCGGTTGGACCGCGCCAGCTTGCCTGGCGCACAAGCAATCCAGAATCTGTCCGCGGTGACAGTCTGGATTGCTTCGCTACGCTCGCAACGACGGTGTGGCGAGAGCAATCGTCTCAATCGGGATAGGGGGACGCCTCGCGGCGTCGCCCCTCCCACACCACCGTACGTACGGGTCCGTATACGGCGGTTCGGTGGATTATGCGGGTCTCGGGGC
>NZ_JADPKQ010000152.1:0-670 GCF_023074015.1 Bradyrhizobium sp. 142 | reverse complement strand
TAACACGCTTCCACGCTCTTTCGAGGTTCTCTCGGTCGCACACCTCCTCCATTAGTTGTTCTGTGAAAGCCGAGTTTTCGGTGGCTGATTTCGCCATGAATGGTTCGGTCTCCCCGTCGCCGCGTGCCGGGGCTTCACCCCGGTCCTTCGGTTCCAAGGCCAGCACTTGCTGGTTGTTCTGCCGCTTTCTATTCACGAGATACCAGTCCTACTTGCTCTCTCAATCGTTCGGGCCTTCAGCCATCGTTTCCGGCTCTGCCTATCTGTTTCTCCACCTTTCGGCCTTGGAGTGCCTCAATAGCTTTGCCGACAGCCTGACCTAATACGCCCTCAGCTGACCTCTGCCCGGTGGTCAGACGGCCTTGCGGCCGTCTCAGTCGCCCGAGGGCGACACCGTGCAGATCTCCCGGGGTAAGCTCAATCGCCTTCGGTGCACAACCGCCGGATCTACGCTTCGCATCCTTGATGGATCTGGACTTCGCGATGTGTCGCCCGCTCGTCCGACGCTTGCGCCTCATATCCGGTTTTTGTTCATCGGCTCGCACCTTTGATCCACGCTTCCTTCAGACCCCGCCTCGCGACGGCAGCCCTTGCGTTTCACTAACCCTTCACCTCCATCAGGTTGGGTGGAAGACTTTCACTTCCGAGCTATTGAGCATGCCCGGCACAC
>NZ_JADPKQ010000237.1:0-670 GCF_023074015.1 Bradyrhizobium sp. 142 | reverse complement strand
GCGTGATGGACAACCTGGATGGCAGTCCGACGGGACTTACCTGACGCCCGAAGGTGAACGCCTGACCGATGATTTTCAACGCACTGTCTATCTGCGCACAGTGCAGGACTGGATCGTCCGCCCGCAGATGAAGACGGTCCCAGGCGTTGCCGGCGCAGATGCGATCGGCGGTTTCGTCAAGCAATTCCAGGTCCAGCCCGATCCGTCTCGGCTGATCAGCTACGGGCTGTCACTCAACCAGGTGATAGCCGCTATCGAGGCCAACAACGTCAGCCGCGGTGCCAACTACATAGAACAAAATGGCGAGGGCTATGTGGTCCGGGCCAGCGGCCGGGTGGAGAACGCCGAGGATATCTCACAGATCGTCGTGGCTACGCGGTCCGGCGTGCCCGTCCGCGTCAGGGATGTCGCCGAAGTCACCATCGGCAAGGAATTGCGGACCGGCAGCGCCAGCGTCAACGGCCGGGAGGTCGTTCTGGGCACGGCGCTGATGCTGATCGGCGGCAATAGCCGCACGGTCGCGGCGGCAGCGGATGCGAAGATCAAGGAGGTCAGCCGCACGCTTCCCCCCGGCATCTACGCCCACACCGTGCTGAACCGGACGCAATTGGTGGACGCCACCATTGAGACCGTGGCGACCAATCTGGCCGAAGGTGCGCTCCTCGTCATC
>NZ_JADPKQ010000271.1:0-38570 GCF_023074015.1 Bradyrhizobium sp. 142 | reverse complement strand
TCACCTCGATGCTGGAGGGATCGATTTCATGGTTGATGACACTTTGTCCCATCAGCCATCGATGCAGCCAGTGGCCGTCGAGACCCGCCTCGTAGCACGACAAAACACGTACCGGCCGGCCATCTGCGGCCGCCTTCTTGCGCATGTCGGCAAGCCGGGCCGTCAAGGCGGCCAGGTCGCCGCCACCGATCGTATAGCGGCTCAGCTTCTGCGATCCCGGCAGCAACACGCCGAGTTCCATTTCGCTTGGCTCAGTTCAAAAGCCAGATAAACCGTGGCATGCTCCGCTGCGGCGGGTGTCTCAGTGCGATCGAGCTTGATCATCTTGGTCCTCCGAGGCTGGATGTTGCAATCTAATCCTACCTCTCCTGACCACCCGCCACCCATAGGATCTGAGGTGCGAGCTCTTGCGAGCCTCGAAGGATGCATGGCCCCGATGTTACTGCACGGCCACCACCCCGGCCGTCGTCCTTCGAAGGCCGCAGAAGAAGCGGCCACCTCTGGATGACGGCGATGCATGTGCGCTCGTGGCTAATTTGCGCAGTGAAGCTAAAAAAACGGCGGCCTGGAAGGCCGCCGATCGCATTTCAGAATCAAACAACCACTAACCCGCCGGACCCGCATCCTCCATGATCGGACCGAACAGCTCCCAGCGCTCGCCGTTGAACTTCATCATCTGCATCTGCTTGTTGACGCGGTAGTCGTTCGGCCCGGTGTTGATCTTGATGCCGGGCAGCGCGAAGCTCGGGGTGAAATCCTTGATGTTGGCGACCTGCCTCATGACGTTCTCGCGCGTCAGGTCGTCGCCGCATTGCTTCAGCACCTGCGTTAGCAGTTCGGCCACCGAATAGGCATAGGTGTTGACGGTGTTGAGCTTGTCGCCCTCGGGGAAGTACTTGTCCATGAACGCGAAGAAGGCCTTCACGCCCGGATCGTCCTTCCACTGCGGATCGCCCGGCTCCTTGCCGTATTGGGTCGAAATGATGCCTTTGGAGATGTCGAGGCCAGCCGGCTTCAGCGTTGCCGAGATCGGGCTCGCATTGATGTCGAGGATGTGGACCGGCGTCCAGCCGAGATCGGCAAGCTTCTTGATCGCCTGTGCCGCGAATTTCGGTGTCGAGGCATCGAAGAACACGTCGACGCCCATCGACTTCAACTTGACGACCTGCGAGTCGACGGTTGGATCGGTGACCTCGTACGACAGCTCGCCGACGACCATGTTGGCGGCCTTGTCGCCGAGCCCGCTCTTCAGACCGGCGAGATAGTCGCGGCCCATGTCGTCGTTCTGGTAGAGCACGCCGATCTTGGCGTTGGGGTGATTGGCGAGAATGTACTTTGCGTAGATGCGCCCCTCGGACACGTAGTTGGGATTATACGCGATGGTCCAGGGATAGTTCTGCGGATCGTTGAAGCGTGCGGCGCCGGTCGAGGCCAGCAACTGCGGCACCTTCTTGCCGTTGAGATATTTTTGTACGGCGGCGTTGGCTGCAGTGCCGATGAGCTGGAAGGTGAACAGCACCTCGTCGCCTTCGACGAGCTTGCGCACCTGCTCGACCGTCTTCGGCGGCGAATAGGCGTCGTCATACTGGATCAGATTGATCTTGCGGCCGTTGATGCCGCCCTGATCGTTGATCATCTTGAAGTAGGCGGCCTGGGTCTTGCCGATATTGGCGTAGACGGAATAGGCCCCGGAGAACGGCACGGTCTGGCCGATCTTGATCTCGGTGTCGCTCGCACCGGTGTCGTACTTCTTCTGTGCGAAGGCTTGGTTGGCTGAAAGCGCGAAGGCGAGCGCCGCCGTGGCAACTATGAAGGCTCTGCGATTGTTCATGGTGGGTCGTTCCTCCTGACGGAATTTTCGATCGATGGTCTTTTTCCGTTGATTGCAACGGTCGCCATCGCTGCCGAAGATTGTGGAGGAACGTTCGCCGCCGCGCAAGGATCGCGGCGCTGCCTCGGTGCGTCTCAGGCCAGGAATAATGCCGCCAGGGCAATCGTCGCCGGCAGGGCCTGCACGATCAGGATGCGCGTGCTGACGGTCGCCGCACCGTAGGCGCCGGCCACGATGACGCAAAGCAGGAAGAACGCCTTGATCTGGAACGCGAAGGCCGGATTGCCGTGGACGAGGCCCCAGATCAGGCCGGCGGCGAGAAAGCCGTTATAGAGCCCCTGATTGCCGGCCAGCACCTTTGTGATCTCGGCCTTCTCCGGCGTATTGCGGAAGACTTTCAAGCCCAGCGGCGTGTCCCAAAGGAACATTTCCAGGATCAGGAAGAAGACGTGCAGGCCGGCGACCAGCGCCACCAGAACATTGGCGATCAGGATCAAGTTGAGCTCCCCCAAAGCGTCAGCTTTCGGGTGGACGTTAGCATGGCCGGCATGGCAAGTGCGACACGTGTTTGGATGCAATGGTGAAGCGATGACCGGCCGACCGACACATTCGCCCGAGAGCTTCGGCCTCGATCGCCTCGCGACGCCGATCGGGATCGCGTTGCTCGTCACCGATGCCGAGGGCGCGTTGCGCGCGCTCGACTGGGAAGACTACGAGCACCGCATGCGCGAGCTGTTGCGCCTGCATCATGGCGCGGTGTCTCTGAGTGACCAGCCTGCGCCCGCGGCCATGCGGGCTGCGCTGTCGGGCTATTTCGAAGGTGATCTCGGCCAGCTTTCAGCGATCGCATGGCGTGTCGCCGGCACGCCGTTCCAGCGCAAGGTCTGGACCGCGCTTGCCCAAATCCCCGCCGGCACCACGCTGAGCTATGGCGCGCTCGCCGCCAGGCTCGGCATGCCCAAAGCGGTCCGGGCCGTCGGCCACGCCAACGGCTCCAACCCAATCAGCGTCGTGCTGCCCTGTCACCGCCTGATCGGCGCCGACGGTTCCTTGGTAAAATATGGCGGCGGCCTGGAGCGCAAGCGCTGGCTGCTGCGGCACGAGGGGGTGGAGGTTTAGCGGAAGTCGCGCGGCACCTCTTCCTTGTCATTCCGGGGCGCGGGTAGCGCGAGCCCAGAATCCATTTATCCCCGACACTCGTCGCGAGATGGATTCCGGGTTCGCCGCTGTGTGGCGCCCCGGAACGACGAGTGGAGAGAGTACCTTTACGCCGCCGGCGCAACCGCCTTGTCGCCGGCCATCACATGGGTCAGCGCGCTCTTGATCGCGGCCTGGCGCGTCGGTGCGTTGATCTGCGCGCCGAGCAGATCGGTGACGTAGAACACGTCGCGGGCGCGCTCGCCGAAGGTTGCGACATGGGCCGAGGCGATGTTGAGATTGAGCTTCGAGATCGCGGTGGTCAGTTCGTAGAGCAGGCCGGGACGGTCGAGGCCGGACACCTCGATCACGGTGTATCGGTCGGACCATTGATTGTTGATGGTCACTTCCGGCTCGATCACGAAGGGCCGCGCCTTGCTGCGCACGGTGCGACGCGCCACTACCTCCGGCAGGCGCAGCTTGCCTTCCAGCACGTCCTCGATCATCTCGCCGATCCGGGTGGCGCGCCTGCCCTCGTCCTCATCGCGGTCGTACTCGCGCGAGATCGAGATCGTGTCGAGTGCACGGCCGTCGGTCGTGGTGTAGATCTGGGCGTCGACGATGTTGGCGCCGGCGGAGGCACAGGCGCCGGCGATGATCGAGAGCAGCCAAGGGTGGTCGGCGGCGAAGATCGTCAGCTCCGTGACGCCGCGCACCTCGTCGAAGCCGACATTGATCGCAAGCTTGTGGCCAGCCTGCTCGCTCGCGCGGACGAAGCGGGCGTGACGGATCTTTCGCGGCAGCTCGACCTTGAGCCAGTAGGCCGGATAATGCCGGCCGATATAGGCATCGAGCTCCTCCTTCGGCCATTCGGCGAAGGCCATGCGGAATTCGGCGTACGCGGCCGCCAGACGCTTGCCGCGGTCGACCTCCGAGAAGCCGCCGGTCAACACCGGCTCGGTCTCGTAATAAAGAGAGCGCAGCAGCTGCGCCTTCCAGCCGTTCCAAACGCCCGGACCGACGCCGCGGATGTCGGCGGTGGTGAGGATCGTCAGCAGCTTCATCTGCTCGACCGACTGCACCACGGCAGCGAAATTCTCGATGGTCTTGCGGTCCGACAGGTCGCGCGACTGCGCAACCGTCGACATGGTCAGATGCTCCTCGATCAGCCAGGCGATGAGCTCGGTGTCGGCCGGGCTGAAGCCAAGCCGCGGGCAGAGCCGGCGCGCCACCTTGGCCCCCGCGATGGAATGATCCTCGGGCCGGCCCTTGGCGATGTCGTGCAGCAGCGTCACGATATAGATTACCGGCCGGTGCTCGGGCCGGATCTTGCGCATCAAATCGCTCGCGAGCGTGAACTCCTCGATGCCGCCGCGTTCGATGTCCTGCAAGAAGCCGACGCAGCGGATCAGATGCTCGTCGACGGTGTAGTGATGATACATGTTGAACTGCATCATCGAGACGATCTTGCCGAAGGCGCGGATGAAGTGCCCGAGCACGCCGGTCTCGTTCATCCTCCGCAGCACGGTCTCGGCGTCGTTGGAGGTCAGGATCTCCATGAACAGCCGGTTGGCTTCGGGATTTTCGCGAAGCTGCGCGTTGATCAGGCCGAGCGAGCGCGTCACGTCGCGCATCGCATCCGGATGGAAGGCGAGGTTGTTCTTCTGCGCCAGGCGGAAGATGCGGATCAGATTGACCGGGTCGTGCTTGAACACGTCGGGCGCGGCGACGTTGATGCGGTTGTGGTCGACGATGAAGTCGTCGCTGTCGGGCACGCGCCGCTTCACGGCGGTTGGCCGCAGCCGCGCCATCATCCGGCTCAGCACCGGCGCGGGTTTGGCCTGCTGGTCCTCGAGCTTGGCGCAGAGGATGGCGGTGAGGTTGCCGACTTCCTTGGCGACCAGGAAGTAGTGCTTCATGAAGCGCTCGACATCCTGCATGCCGGGATGTGAGGTGTAGCCGAGCCGGACTGCGATCTCGCGCTGGAGGTCGAAGGAGAGGCGCTCCTCGGCGCGATTGCAGTAGAAATGCAGATTGCAGCGCACCGACCAGAGGAAATCGGCGCAGCGGCGGAAGGTGCGGTATTCCTGCGCGTCGAACACGCCGCGCTCGACCAGCTCGTCGGTGTCGCGGACGCGGTAGACGTACTTCGCGATCCAGAACAGCGTGTGCAGGTCGCGCAAGGCCCCCTTGCCGTCCTTGACGTTGGGCTCCACCAGATAGCGCGACTGACCGCCGCGACGGTGCCGTTCCTCGCGCTCGGCAAGCTTTGCGGTGACGAATTCCGACGCGGTGCCTTGCACCACTTCCTTGTCGAAGCGCGCAACCAGCTCCTCATAGAGCGGCTTGTCGCCGGTGAGGAAGCGCGTCTCCAGGATCGCGGTGCGGATCGTCATGTCGCCGCGCGCCTGCCGGATCGATTCATCCACCGAGCGCGTGGCGTGACCGACCTTCAAGCCCATGTCCCACAGGCAATAGAGAATGGCTTCCGCCACCTGCTCGCCCCAGGCGGTCTGCTTGTAGGGCAGGATGAAGAGCAGATCGATGTCGGACTCGGGTGCCATCAGGCCGCGGCCATAGCCGCCGGTCGCCACCACCGCCATGCGCTCGGCCCCGCTCGGAATCGGCGAGCGGTAAAAATGACGGGTCGCCGCCGAATACAGGATGCGGATGATCTCGTCCTGCACGTGGCACAGCCGCTCGGCGCAGCGGCGGCCGTGGCGGTCCTTCAACAGGATCGCTTGCGCCGCGGCGCGCGCCGCGATCAGTTCGGCCTTGAGCAGTTGCGCAACTGCGGTGCGGAACGTGTCCTCGCGTCCCTGGTGTTTTTGGGCAAGCGAGTCGACCGCGGCGGTGATCCGCGCGCTGTCAAAGCGATCATCCACCTCGGCCCTGTGCTCGGTCGCGACGCTGTCCATGCCTCACCGGATATAAGAGGTGACAGGCGCTGTCACCCGCCATTCTCTCGCAATAGTCGTTCCATGCTTGGAAAGGCATGCTCGTGCAGATTCGTATTCCGCGAGCCTGCCTTGAAGATATGGGTTCTCGGCTCAAATCTAAGGCTAACTCATTGAAAAACAATAAAATTACAGTGACCGCAGAGGCGATCCCGTCTTGCGGCCGGCCGGCATCGTCGACAATCCCGCCTCAAGCCGGTATTCGAGGGGCGATTTTTCCGGGAGAGAACAAGATGGACGCCGCAGAGCTGCGCCAGATGCAGGCCCCGATCAAGGAGCGCTACAAGACCGACCCCAAGGCGGCGCTGATCACGCTGAAGGCCAAGGGCTCTACCGACAGCGACGGCATTGCCTGCAAGGTCGAGACCGGCGGTGCCATCGCGATGGCGGGCCTGCATCCGGCCACCGGCGGCTCCGGCCTCGAGCTCTGCTCCGGCGACATGCTGCTGGAAGCCCTGGTCGCCTGCGCCGGCGTCACGCTGAAATCGGTCGCGACCGCAATCGAGGTGCCGCTCAAGACCGGGAACGTCTACGCCGAGGGCGATCTCGATTTCCGCGGCACGCTCGGCGTCGACAAGGAAACCCCGGTCGGTTTCGCCGAGATCCGCCTGCGCTTCGAGGTCGACACGGACGCTCCGCAGGACAAGCTCGATCTTCTGCTCAAGCTCACCGAGCGTTATTGCGTGGTCTATCAGACCATCAGGAACGGCCCAAAGGTCTTGGTCTCGATGCAGCGGATGTGAGGCTCTTACCCTCCCCCTCCAGGAGGGGAATCGCATATGGGCTTTGGGCCGGCCTGAGTGCGCGCCTCGTCCTTCGAGACGACAACTCCGCGGTCTCCTCAGGATGAGGCTAAGCGGCATCGGCGTCCGTTGAACCGGCTACCGCGGACTCCATCCTCATCCTGAGGGCCCGCCCCAAGGCGGGCGTCTCGAAGGATCGGCCACAACAAGATCAGTCCATATGCGATCACCCCGCCCTCCAGGGGAGGGTAAAGAAAAAAATGTCCCCCGAACTCCACTTCATCCTCATCCTTCTCCTGCGCATGGCGATCGCGGCGGCGTTTGTCGTGTCGGCGTCGGTCATCACGGAGCGCTCCGGCCCGGTGATCGGCGCGCTGGTCGCGACCTTGCCGGTGTCGGCCGGTCCGTCCTACGTCTTCCTCGCGCTCGACCATGACGCCGCCTTCATCGCGCAAGGCGCGCTGTCGAGCCTTCCGGTCAATGCTGCGACGATCTTCATGTGTCTCGCCTATGTCGTGCTGGCGCAGCGGCGTAGGCTTGCCGCGAGTTGCGGAAGCGCTGTCGCAATCTGGATCGTGCTTGCCTCGATCATCCGCCAGTTCGATTGGCCGCTCACCGGAGGGCTCGCCGTCAATCTGGTTGCGTTCGGCATTTGCATTCCGCTGCTCGCGCGCTATCGCCACGTGAAGATGCCGCTGGTGACCCGCCGCTGGTACGACATTCCGATGCGGGCCGCGCTGGTCGCGACCCTTGTCGCCATCGTGGTCTCGACCTCGAGCTGGGTCGGCCCCGGCATCAGCGGCATCATCGCGCTGTACCCGGTCGTGTTCACCAGCATCATGGTGATCCTGCATCCGCGCATTGGCGGTCCGCCGACTGCGGCCGTGCTCGCCAACTCCGCCTGGGGCCTGCTTGGATTTGGTATGGCGATCGCGGTGATGCACGTCGGCGCGCTCAACTTCGGTTCGGCGATCGGGCTAAGCCTCGCGCTCGCGACCTGCATCGTCTGGAATTTGACGCTGTGGTGGAACGGGCGAAGGAAGCGAATGGCGGCGTGAATTCGTAGGGTGGGTTAGCGAAGCGTAACCCACCTCTTCTCGCGCGGTGACAAAGGTGGTGGGTTACGCCTGCGGCTAACCTACCCTACGGCACCGACTATTGCTTCGGTAGCTTCCCCTTCAACGCGTAGAGCGCATCCAGCGCCTCGCGCGGGCTCATCTCGTCCGGGTGCAGCGCCTTGACCGCTTCCATCAACAGTTCGGCTTCGCTCGGCGCAGCAGCTTCGGCGGCGGCGCGCGAGGGGACGGCGAACAGCGGCAGATCGTCGACCAGCGCGCGCGCGGTCTGGCCGCGGTCCTGGGCTTCGAGTTTTGCCAACACGGATTTTGCGCGCGTGATCACCGCCGGGGGGAGACCTGCCAGCTTCGCCACCTGGATTCCGTAGGAACGGTCGGCCGAGCCCGGCAGGACCTCGTGCAGGAACACGACATTGCCCTGCCATTCCTTTACGCGCACGGTGGCGTTGAACATCCGCGGCAGCTTGGCCGAGAGCGCGGTCAGCTCGTGATAATGCGTGGCGAACAGCGTGCGGCAGCGGTTGCTCTCGTGCAGATGCTCGATTGCGGCCCAGGCGATTGAGAGACCGTCGAAGGTCGCGGTGCCGCGACCGATCTCGTCGAGGATGACGAGCGCGCGTTCGCCGGCCTGGTTCAGGATCGCCGCGGTCTCGACCATCTCCACCATAAAGGTGGAGCGGCCGCGGGCGAGATCGTCGGCGGCGCCGACGCGCGAGAACAGCCGGTCGACGATGCCGATGCGCGCGCGCGAGGCCGGCACGAAGCTGCCGATCTGGGCGAGCAGGGCAATCAGCGCATTCTGGCGCAGAAAGGTCGATTTACCCGCCATGTTGGGACCAGTGAGCAGCCAGAGCTGGCCGGATTTTTGCGCAGGTCCCGGCGAAAGATTGCAGGCATTGGCAATGAACGGTTCGCCGTTGCGCTTGAGCGCCTGCTCCACCACGGGGTGGCGGCCGGCGTCGATGGCAAAGCCGAGCGAGGAGTCCACCTCGGGCCGAACGTAGTTCTCGTCGACCGCGAGTTTGGCGAGCGACGTTGCGACATCGAGCAGCGCAAAGCCATGCGCGGCAGCGCGCAAATCGTCGCTGATCGCCAGCGCCTTGGCGCTGAGCCGCTCGAAGATCTCGAGCTCGAGTCCGAGCGCGCGGTCGCCGGCGTTGGCAATCTTGGCCTCGATCTCCCCGAGCTCGGACGTGGTGAAGCGCACCTGGCCCGCCAGTGTCTGGCGATGGATGAAGGTCGCGTTCAGCGGCGGCGACATCAGCTTGTCGCCATGCTGCGCCGTGACCTCGACGAAATAGCCGAGCACGTTGTTGTGCCGGATCTTGAGGCCCTTGACGCCCGTGCTGTCGGCGTAGCGAGCCTGCATCGACGCCACCACCAGGCGCGAGGCGTCGCGCAGGTTTCGGGTTTCGTCGAGCGCGGGCTCGTAGCCCTGGCGTACGAAGCCGCCGTCGCGCTTGATCAGGGGTAGCTGCTCGTCGAGCGCGCCGGCAAATTCTGCCGCGAGCTCGCGCGACGGCCGCTGCAGCGCCGCCATCACCGCAGCGATCTCCTGCGGCGGCTGGTCGATCTCGGAAAGCCGCACCAGCGTCTGGTCGGCGGCCATGATGCCGTCGCGCAGACCGGCGAGGTCGCGCGGGCCGCCGCGGCCGACCGAGAGACGGGCCAGCGCCCGTGACATGTCGGGCGCGCCGCGCAGGATGCTGCGGATGTCGTCGCGCGCTGCCGAATCCGCAACGAAGCTGCTGACGGCATCGAGCCGCCGTGCGATTGCTGTCGCATCGGTCAAGGGCGCGGCCAGCCGCTGCGCCAGCAGGCGCGAGCCGGCCGACGTCACCGTGCAGTCGATGGCATCGAGCAGCGAGCCGCGTCGCTCGCCCGCGAGCGTCCGCGTCAGTTCGAGATTGGCGCGGGTGGCCGGATCGATCGCCATGGTGGCGCCCGAGCTCTCGCGCGCGGGCGGCGGCAGTGGCGGGTGCTTGCCGACCTGGGTGCGGTCG
Source organism: Bradyrhizobium sp. 142 (assembly GCF_023074015.1). Classification (NCBI taxonomy): domain Bacteria; kingdom Pseudomonadati; phylum Pseudomonadota; class Alphaproteobacteria; order Hyphomicrobiales; family Nitrobacteraceae; genus Bradyrhizobium; species Bradyrhizobium sp. 142. Next base: position 28,823 of record NZ_JADPKQ010000271.1, on the reverse strand, counting down.
ACATAGGTGACGGCGGCGGCCGCGGCCGTGGCTTCCAGCCGCGTCAGCTGCGCCAGCCCGTCCATGGTTGCGACCGCAAAGTAATCGCACAGACGCTTCTCGGCCGTGGCGCCGTCGAAGACGTCGCGAGTCAGCGGCGTTACCGCCGGCAGCTCGCGCAAGGTCGGACCGAGCTCGCTGTCGTTATAGAGCGCGTCGGCAACGATGGCTTCGTTCGGGTTGATGCGCGCCAGCGTCGCGGTGAGCTCGCTCCCTGCGCATTCCGTCACCATGAATTCGGCGGTCGAGATGTCGATCCAGGCGAGGCCAAAGCGGTCGCCGCCGGCAGAGGAGCGGGCGCGCGCGATCGCCAGCAGATAATTGTTGGCGCGCGCATCCAGCAGCGTGTCTTCCGTCAGCGTGCCAGGCGTCACCAGCCGCACCACGCCGCGGCGCACCACGCTCTTGTTGCCGCGCGCCTTGGCCGCGGCGGGATCCTCGGTCTGCTCACACACAGCGACCCGGTGCCCGGCAGTGATGAGGCGGTGCAGATAATCCTCGGAACGCTCGACCGGAACGCCGCACATGGGGATATCCGCGCCCTGATGCTTGCCGCGCTTGGTCAGCACGATGCCAAGCGTCCTGGAGGCGATCTCGGCGTCGTCGAAGAACAGCTCGTAAAAGTCGCCCATCCGGTAGAACAGCAGCAGGCCCGGATGGGCCGCCTTGATCTCCAGATATTGTTCCATCATCGGCGTGACGCGCGCGGCGGCTTCGGCTTGCGGCGCGGGCGTCGGTTCAGGCTCTGGCGCGGGGATGGATTGTTGTAATGTCATGGGCCGCGCAACCTACAAAATTTCGCCGCTCGGTCCTATCGCTTTGGCCGGGGAGGGGAGGTTTTCCACGTTGTCCGCACGACGGGATACGTACGAGTGTCACACCCATTCCGGGACGCGCCGCTAGGCGCAGGCCCGGAATCCATTCATCAGCGGTCTCTGCGGCCCTATGGATTCCGGGCCCGCCCCATCAGGCCGCGCTTCGCGCGGACCCGGTGGGGCGCCCCGGAATGACGGCTGGGGTTCACATGCATCACCCGCGAAACCGTCAATTGACCTGCCGCGGGCGCGCTCCTAAAACTCCGCCGTCATTGAAGAATTCTGGCCGAACCGCGGCATTTTGGGAGAACAGCAATGCGTGACGTCTTTATCTGCGATGCCGTGCGGACTCCGATCGGCCGCTTCGGCGGCTCCCTCGCCAAGGTGCGCGCCGATGATCTGGCCGCCACTCCGATCAAGGCGTTGATGGCCAAGCACCCCAATCTCGACTGGTCGCAGGTCGACGAAGTCTTCTTCGGCTGCGCCAACCAGGCCGGCGAGGATAATCGCAACGTCGCGCGCATGGCGCTGCTGCTTGCGGGGCTGCCGGATTCGGTTCCCGGCCAAACGCTCAATCGCCTCTGTGCCTCCGGGCTCGATGCCGTGGGCGCTGCCGGCCGCGCCATCCGCTCCGGCGAGATCGATCTGGCGATTGCCGGCGGCGTCGAATCCATGACACGGGCGCCGTTCGTGATGGGCAAGGCACAGGAAGCTTTCTCGCGCTCTGCCGAGATCTTCGACACCACCATCGGCTGGCGCTTCATCAATCCTCTGCTGAAGGCGCAGTATGGCGTCGACGCCATGCCGGAGACCGGCGAGAACGTCGCCGAGGAATTCCAGGTCTCGCGTGCCGACCAGGACGCCTTCGCGATCCGCTCGCAGCAGCGCGCGGGCGCCGCGATTGCCGCAGGCTATTTTGCCGAAGAGATCATCCCGATCACCATTTCTGGTGGCAAGGCCGGCCCGATCACTGTCGACAAGGACGAGCATCCGCGTCCTGAGACCACGCTCGAAGCCCTCACGAAACTGAAACCGATCGTGCGCAATCCCGGCACTGTCACCGCCGGCAATGCCTCCGGCGTCAATGACGGCGCCGCCGCGGTGATCCTCGCCTCCGAGGCGGCTGTGAAGAAGCACGGCCTGACACCCCGCGCCCGTATCCTCGGCCTTGCCTCGGCCGGCGTGCCGCCGCGCATCATGGGCATCGGCCCAGTGCCGGCGACCCGCAAGCTGATGGAGCGTCTCGGCAAGAAGATCAGCGATTTCGACCTGATCGAGCTCAACGAAGCCTTTGCCTCGCAGGGCATTGCTTGCATGCGCCAGCTCGGCGTTGCCGACGATGCCGATTTCGTCAATCCGCATGGCGGCGCCATCGCGCTCGGACATCCGCTGGGCATGAGCGGCGCCCGCCTCGTGCTCACCGCCGTGCACGGCATGGAAAAGCGCGGCGGCAAGCTCGCTCTCGCCACCATGTGCGTCGGCGTCGGCCAAGGCGTCGCGGTTGCGATCGAGAAGCTGAACTGAACTCTGTCCTCTCTCCAGGCCTGCGCGGAGAGGGTTGGGTGAGGGGCCTGTCTCCACGAATTCGTCATGGCCGGGCTTGTCCCGGGCATCCACATTCTTGGGGCCGCATAAAAGGTCGCGGATGGCCGGGACAAGCCCGGCCATGACGATGTGGAAACGTCGGCGTCTTACGCGCGGTCGTCATTCTGGTTTAACCTCGTGCGCAAGCGAGAGCGGAAGGAACCGCTTCCCCCAATTAGTTATATCCTATAATGATTGGCGGAAGCGTTGACCGGCTGGACCGAAATGGCCGGGGAGGAGTTCGCCGATGACATTCATCTATCCCGTCGACAGCAACAAGGCGCATCCGCTGCCGCTGACGCCCGAGTACAAGAGTTCGATCAAGCGTGCGCCGAACAAGCCCTTGATCCCGATGCGCCACACCCTGTCGGAGCTGACCGGGCCGGTCTATGGCCACGAGACCGTGCGTGAAGGCGACAACGATCTCACTCACCAGCATGCCGACGAGCCGCTCGGCGAGCGCATCATCGTGCACGGCCATGTGCGCGACGAGGACGGCCGCGGCGTGCCGAACTCGCTGGTCGAGATCTGGCAGGCCAATTCCTGCGGCCGCTACGTCCATGTCCGCGACCAGCATCCGGCGCCGCTCGATCCGAATTTCACGGGCGCGGGCCGCACGCAAAGCGATGCTTCCGGTTACTACCGCTTCGTCACCATCAAGCCCGGCGCTTACCCCTGGGGCAATCATCACAATGCCTGGCGGCCGGCCCACATTCATCTCTCGGTGTTCGGCCATTCCTTCGTCACGCGCCTGGTGACGCAGATGTATTTCCCGAACGATCCGCTGTTCCCGTTCGATCCGATCTTCAACTCGGTGCCGGACGAGAAGGCGCGAGCGCGGATGGTCTCGTCATTCGACCTCGAGAATACCCAGCCCGAATGGGCGCTGTGCTACCGCTTCGACATCGTGCTGCGCGGCAAGAACGCGACCCCAATGGAGACCAAGTAACGTGCAGGACAACGAGAAGGATAACGGGATCACGCCATCGCAGACGGTCGGTCCGTTCTTCAAATACGGCCTGACGCCGAACGGCGAGTACGCCTGGAACGATGCCTTCACCAACTCCACACTCACGCCCGACGTCTCCGGCGACCGCGTCCGCATCGAGGGCAGCGTGTTCGACGGCGACGGCATCGCCGTGCCGGATTGCATGCTGGAGATCTGGCAGGCCGACGCGCAGGGGCGCTTTGCCGATCCGCAGGACAAGCGTGCACTGCCGAATGCGAGCTTCCGCGGCTTCGCCCGTTGCGGCACCGACAAGGACGGCAAGTATTCCTTCGAGACCATCAAGCCCGGCGTGGTGCCGGATCCGGACGGCAAGCCGCAGGCGCCGCATATCCTGCTTGCGGTGTTCGGCCGCGGCATGCTGCGGCATCTCTACACCCGCATCTATTTCAGCGACGAGGCCGGCAACGCCGCCGATCCGGTGCTGGCGGTGGTGCCCACTGAGCGCCGCGCCACGCTGATCGCCATGCGCGAGGCCGGCAAGCCGGTCTATCGCCTCGACCTGCGGCTCCAGGGCGGCGACGAGACGGTGTTTTTCGACGTGTGAGGGGGCGGACGTCGATCTCCGCTGCCGTCCCGGACAAGCGCAGCTCTTGGCAACGCGTAGCGTCGTCCGGGCGAAGCGCCGATCCAGGACCACGGCCAGAGGGAGGAGGAATACTATCCTCCGTATTAGAAAGCCCTGACCCCGTTTTCCCGTAGTTTTCCGGAGTCCGCGCGATACAATTTCAGCGCGTAGCAATCCCGCGTTTACCGCAGTCGTTTAGACTCCGTTGGGATTTCGACCTGCGCGATCGGATTGTTCCATGAAAATTCGTCTTCCGCTTTCTTCGGCGATCATTGCGTTCGGGCTCGTCCTGGCTCTCGGTTTCACGGCGGTGGTCTCCACCAGCCTCTATGCCTTGAAAGAACTGAAGGTCGGCGGCCCGCTCTATTCCGACATCAAGCTCGGCAACGATCTGATCGCCGACATCCTGCCGCCGCCGGAATACGTGATCGAGGCCTACCTCGAGGCGACGCTGGCCATGCGCGAGCCGGATCAGCTGGCGGCCCATGGCGAGCGGCTGGTCCAGCTCCGCAAGGATTATGACGAGCGCAAGGCATTCTGGGTCGCCTCCAGCCTCTCGGCCGATCTGAAAACGGCGCTGGTGTCGAAATCCGACGCCGAGGTGCAGAAGTTCTGGAAGCTGCTCTCCGACCAGCTCCTGCCGGCCCTCAAGGCCAAGGACAGCGCCGCTTCCGAGCGCGCCTATGCGCAGCTCAAGGACGCCTACACCGCGCATCGCGCGGTCGTCGACAGCATCGTCGAAAACGCCAACAAGCAGAATGCCGACATGGAGAAGCTGGCCGCGGACCGCGACAGCTCCATGCTCTACATCCTCCTCGGCGTGTCCGCTGCCGTCCTGGCCTTCATTGCCGCCGGTCTGCTCGGCGTCGCGCTCGGCGTGGTGCGCCCGATCGTGCGCATGACGGATACCATGCAGAAGCTTGCGACCGGTGACCTCGCCGCCGACATCCCCTTCGCACACCGTCGGGACGAGGTCGGGTCGATGGCGGGCGCCCTGCTCGTGTTCAAGCAGGCGGCGGTCGACAATGCCCGGCTGCGCAAAGAACAGCTGCAGAAGGAGCAGGAGGCGGCGCTCGCCAAGCGCGGTGCCCTGCACCAGATGGCCGAGACCGTGGAGCGGGAAACCGGCCGCTCGGTTGACACCGCGAGCGCTGCGACCCAGGGCGTTGAGCGGGCCGCCTCCAGCCTCTCCGAGATTGCCCGATCGTTGTCCACGGAGTCGCAGGCGGTGGCTTCGGCGTCCACCCAGGCCCTGAGCAGTTCGCAAACCGTCTCGGCTGCGGCCGAGGAGCTGAGCGCCTCGATCCGCGAGATCGCGATGCAGGTCGCACGGACCAGCACCGTCACCAAATCGGCGGTCTCCGGCCGCGAGCAGGCGCGCTCGACCATTCAGGCGCTGGCCGGATCGGTGAAGAAGATTGCCGAGGTCACCGACCTCATTGGTGGCATCGCCGGCCAGACCAACCTCCTGGCGCTCAATGCCACGATCGAGGCGGCGCGCGCCGGCGAAGCCGGCCGCGGCTTTGCGGTGGTTGCAGCCGAAGTGAAATCGCTGTCCGATCAGACCGCGAAATCGACCGAGGAGATCGCGCGCCTGATCGCCGAGATCCAGGCCTCGACGCAGGCCGCGGTCGACGCCGTCGAGACCATGGGAGGCCACATCGTCGAGATCGATGGGGTCGCGGCGTCGGTTGCCGCGGCGATGCAGGAACAGGACGCGGCAACACGTGAGATCGCCCGGTCGATTTCCGAATCGGCCTCCTCCGCGAAGGAAGTCTCGGCCAAGATCGCCAATGTCAGCCGCGACGCCGGCTCGGTGAACGAGCGCGCCGCGGAGGTCAGGCAGGCCATCGCCGGCATGGCGGCCAATCTCGAAGCGCTGCGGTCGGTCGTGGTCCGGACGGTACGAGACTCGACGGCGGCGGGCTAGCCGGCTGCTCCAGGGCCGCTGGCGTCCGGCAGCGTGGTTGTGCAGAATGGAGCAACGCGACGGGCGTCGGGCGCTCATGACAGATTCGGGATTGCCGGAGGTGACGGACGCGGCACGCCTCACCGCGGCGCTGCGCAAGGCCGGCGCGCTGGACGCCGGCGCCGTGCGCGAAGTGAAGGTGCTGCATGAGCGCGACACAATTATATCGCACATCGTTCGGCTCGGGCTGCGCTATGTCGGAGAGTCCGCCGGCGCGCCGCAATCTCTGATCCTCAAGATGGCGCATCCGTCCTATGCACGGACGCTCGCCAATGCCGGCCGGCGCGAAGTGGCGTTCTATACGCAGCTTTCGCCGAAAATGCCGCCGGGGCTCGTGCCGCGCTGCTTCGATGGAAGCTTTGACGAGGAAAACGAGACTTGGCACCTCCTGCTCGAAGATCTCACCGATAGCCATGAGATTGCATCCCAGTGGCCGCTGCCGCCCTCGCGCGACCAGGCGATGGCGATTGTCACGGCGCTCGCGCGGATGCACGCGGCCTGGTGGGATCACAGCAGTCTCGGCGAAACCGTCGGCGCCTGGATGAGCACCGACGAGAGTACCAGCCTGATGGAGACGTTCGCGGGCCATTACGACCGCTTCGCCGACCTGCTCGGCGACCGCCTCAGCGAGGAGCGCCGCATCCTCTACCGCCGATTCATCGAGCAGTCGGGGCGGCTGTTTGGGCGTTACCATTCGCGTCGCAATGTGACTATCGCGCATGGCGGTGCGCATAGCTGGAACTTCCTGCTGCCGTCCGCTGGCGTTACTGATACCGTCCGCATCTTCGATTTCGACCAGTGGCGCATCAGCGTGCCGACCAGCGACCTTGCCTACATGATGGCGACGCAATGGTATCCGGAACGTCGGCAGGCACTCGAGCGGGCGCTGCTCAATCGCTACCATGATACGCTGATCGCGCACGGCATCACTGGATATACGCGCGGCGCGCTCGACCAGGATTATCGCTGGTCGGTGCTCTGGCATATCACCAAGCCCGTCTGGCAATGGAGCGTCAACATCCCGTCGGGAATCTGGTGGAATAATATGGAGCGCGTGATGATGGCGGTCGAGGATTTGGGGTGCGAGGAGTTTCTGGGGTAACTCGCGCTCCACCGTCAGTGTCGTCCCGGACAAGCGCGCCTAAAGCGCGCGCCGATCCGGGACCCATAATCCCTGGACGGAATCATCATGCGAAGATGGTAACTCCGAGTCCCCGCAACCACGTCTGCCTGTGGATATGGGCCCCGGATCAGCGCTCCGCTTCGCTCGCTTGTCCGGGACGACAGCGAAGATTGCCGATCGACCGTACGCCTACTCCATCACCGCATGTTCCGGCCCCGCCGCCTGCTTGCGAAGCGTGGCCTTGGTCGAGCCGATCAGCAAGGCGAGCGGGATGGTGCAGAGGATGAAGATCATCACCAGCTGGTAGTCATGCGCAAAGGAAATGATCTGTGCCTGCACGTTGACCATTCTGTCGGCCATGGCGCGGCCGGCGTCGGTGGAGAGATTGATCATGCCGCTGACGTCGGGCATCTGCAGCGCGTGGTTGAACGGGTTGATGTGCTCCGAGAGGATCGCATAGGTCCGCCGCGTTCCCTGCGTCAGCTGCGCGATGACGATGGAAATGCCGACCGAGCTCGCGACGTTGCGCATCAGGGTCAGCATCGCGGTGCCGTCGGTGCGCAGCTCGTTCGACAGGGTCAGGAACGCCACGGTCGAGAGCGGCACGAAGACCAGCCCGAAGCCAAAGCCCTGGATGACGCTGACGGTCACGATCTCCGGCACCTGGGTGAGGTCGGTCCAGCCGGTCATCTGGAACAGCGAGCCCGCGGTTAGCGTCAGGCCCGCAATGATCAGCGTGCGCGCCTCGAAATAGCGCATCATGCGGCCGACCAGCATCATGGCGAAGAAGGTGCCGAAGCCGCGGCTCGCCAGCAGCAGGCCGGCGGTGATGATGGGGTAGCCGATCACGTTCTGCATGTAGGGCGAGGCCAGCGCCATGGTCGAGAACAGCACCAGCCCCATCACGACCATGAACACGCAGCCGGTGACGAAGTTGCGATCCCCAAACAGCGCGAAGCGGATGAACGGCGTCGCGGTCGTGAAGGAGTGCGCGACGAAGAAGTAGAAGGCGACCGCCGAGACGATGAACTCCGCGATGATCTCGTTCGATTCGAGCCAGCCCAGCTGCTCGCCGCGGTCGAGCGCGAGCTGGAGCGCGCCGATCGCGATCGCCAGCGCTGCGAAGCCGAACCAGTCGAATTTGAGGCTCAGATCCTTCCTGGTCTCGTCCATGAAGATGATCAGTCCGAGCACGGTGATGGCGCCGAACGGCAGATTGACGAAGAACACCCAGTGCCAAGAATAGGTCTCGGTAAGCCAGGCGCCGAGCGAAGGACCCATGATCGGCCCCATCATCACGCCCATGCCCCAGATCGACATCGCCTTGGCGCGTTCCTGCAGCGTGTAATAGTCGAGCATCACCGATTGCGACAGCGGCACCAGTGCGGCGCCGAACACGCCTTGCAGCAGGCGGAACAGCACCATCTGGTTGATGTCTTGCGCGAGCCCGCACAGCACGGAGGCGAGGGTGAAACCCGCGGCGCAGATGATGAAGATGCGCTTGCGGCCGAAGCGGTTGGAGATCCAGCCCACCGGGGCTGTCATGATCGCGGCGGCGACGATGTAGGAGGTCAGCACCCAATTGATCTGATCCTGCGACGCCGACAGCGTGCCCTGCATATAGGGCAGGGCGACGTTGGCGATAGTGGTGTCCAGCGCCTGCATGATGGTCGCGGTCATGGCGCAGATCGTCACCATGTTCCGGCGCAGGCCGGGGACCATCAGGTGGGCGTTGGGGCCGGACACGGGATCAGTCCTTGTCCTGGTTCGCTGCCGCCGACAATCCGAACAGGCCAGCGAGCGAGCGCTGATGGCCGGTGTCGATGGTGGCATAGACGCTCATGCCGGCCTTCAGCTTTCTCACGTATTTGTCGGTCTCGTCGAAATAGATCCGGATTGGCACCCGCTGCACCACCTTGACGAAGTTGCCGGTGGCGTTCTGCGGCGGCAGGATCGCGAATTGCGCGCCGGTGCCGGGCGAGAGCGAGCCGATCTTGCCCTTGAAGACATGGTTCGGGAACGCGTCCACCTCGAGCGTGACGGGTTGTCCCTCCGTGACGTAGGTGAGGTCGCTCTCCTTCGGATTGGCATCGACCCAAGGATGGGCGACGTCGATGATGGAGAACACCGGCGTGCCTGCCGCGACGTAGCGGCCGAGCTGGATCTGTTCGACCTGCGTCGCAACGCCGCCCATCGGCGCGCGCAGCACGGTGTGGTCGAGATTGCGCTCTGCGTTGTCGAGCTTGGACTTGGCCTGGGCATAAGGCGGGAATTTTTCCAGCGGCAAGTCGGTGTCGCCAAGCAGTTGCGTCTTGGCCGTCGAAATCTGCTGCTTGACATATTGCGCGATCGAGCCGGATGTCACCAGCGCGTTCGCCGCGTTGTCGAGGTCGAGCTGCGAGCCATAGCTGTTCTTCACCAGCGCCTGCTTGCGCTCGACGTCGCGCTGTTTCAGGTCGACGCCCTGCTGGGCGAGATTGAGCATGTCGCCGTAGATCTTAATGTTGGCGCGGAGGTTGTCATAGGTCGATTGCGCCTGCGCGAGCTGCGCCTTGGCCTCGTCCACCGCGAGGCGGAACGGCACGGGGTCGATTTCGAACAGCTCGTCGCCCTGCTTGACGAGCTGGCCTTCCTTCACGACGACTTTCTGGATCTTGCCGGAGATATCGGGTGTCACCAAAACCTTCTGTGCGCCGACATAGGCATCGTCGGTGCCGACGTAGCGGCCGCCATTGAGATAGAAGGTGGAGCCGGCGACGGCGACGGCGATCGGCAGCACGACCAGGAGCAGGACGCGGCGATAACGGCGCAGGCCGGCCATCAGGCGGCGGCGCGGGTTGGTGCCGGCTTTCTTGGTGGGCTTGCCGCTGTCGATCTTCTGCTCGGGCTGGAATTTGAGAACCTGATCAGCCATAGCGTTGCTCCTTACGCGCTTGTTCCGCTCCGCTGGTCTGGATCGCGTTACGCACGTTTTCCTTGATTGTTTCGAGTTGGGTGAGGAGACGGTGCGCGTCGGTCGGATTGATGCCGTCGAGCGCGTTGGCGGTGATTTCGGAGCGCAGCCCGCTCATTCGGCCGAGCAGCGTCCCACCCGCCTTCTTCAGGTACAGGCGTTTGACGCGGCGGTCCGAGGCGTCATTGCGGCGCTCGAGCCAGTCATTGTCGCAGAGCTTGTCGATCATACGCGTCAGCGTGATCGGTTGCACCTCGAGAAGTTCGGCGAGTTCCGACTGCTTCATGCCCTCGCTGCGCTCGACCTTGGCCAGCACCGCCCATTGCGCGCGGGTGATGCCGAAACGGGACGCCTCCTTGTCGGCATAGACCCGCAGCAGGCGGTAGAGCTCGGCAAGCGTAAACAGGAAGTTCTGGTCCACGGGCCCGCGGCTCATGAGCTTGGTCTCCAATAAGCTTGAAATATTATAAGCAAGCTTATGATTATTTCATGGCGGGTTGACGGGACGCTGGCCCACCGGAAAAAGCATGGCTGACAGCCGCGAGCGGCCCGGCCTTTGGGTTCCACGGCCAAAATGCTAGAAGGTAATCAAATGACCCTCGCAAAGCCGGCATTTCCTGCGCCCGACCACGATCATGGCCGCTGCACCGCGGACGCGCTGTCGCATGCCGAGGCGGTCTGCGAGCAACGTGCGCAGAAATTCACCCCGATTCGCCGCCAGGTGCTTCAGGCGCTGCTTTCCAGCCATCGCCCGCTCGGCGCCTATGAGGTGATCGACGAGCTTGCCAAGGCAATGCCTCGGCCGGCGCCGATCACGGTCTACCGCGCTCTCGATTTCTTGATGACCAACGGCCTCGTGCACCGCATCGAAAGCCGCAACGCCTATCTCGCCTGCGCCGCCCACGACCACGACGCGACCTCCGCAGTGGCGTTCCTGATCTGCGAGCGCTGCGGCCTGGTCGGCGAAATCCCGTCGGCGTCCTTTGCCAAAGACCTCAATGCCGCTGCGCGCGTCTCGGGCTTCGCGCCGAAATTATCCGTGGTCGAGATCACCGGCACCTGCACGCATTGTCAGAAAACATCTTGAAGCAACAACGGCAATAAGCCGGTCCGGGAAGAAATGTCCTCACCTCAAGCAATCTCGTCCGCCGGGCGCCCCCTCAGTGCCGGCGCCATCGCGCTTATGCTCATGCTGTGCCTGACCTGGGGATTCAACCAGATCGCGGTGAAGCTGGTGCTGCCGGATATTCCGCCGATGATGCAGGCGATGATCCGCTCGATGGGCGCGCTGCCGGTGCTGTTCATCATCGGCAGCTCGCGCGGCGTCAAATTCTTTGAGCGTGATGGCACCTGGAAGGCAGGCCTGATTGCAGGATTGATGTTCGGCATCGAGTTCGTGCTGATCTTCCAGGGCCTGCGCCTCACCTCCGCCTCGCGCGCGGTGGTGTTTCTCTACACCGCGCCGTTCTTCGTCGCGCTCGGCTCTTACCAGGTGCTCGGCGAGCGGCTCGGCGGCGCGCAATGGCTGGGGCTCGCCGTCAGCTTTGCCGGTGTCGCGCTCGCGATCGGCGTGCCGCAGCCCAATGTCGATTCCCACATCCTGCTCGGCGATCTCATGATCGTCGGCGGCGCGGCGCTGTGGGCTGCGACCACGCTGGTCGCCAAGGGCACGCGGCTGCGCTTCGCCGCGCCCGAGAAGGCGCTGGGCTATCAGGTCGCCACCTCGATCCCGATCCTGGGGCTGGCGGCTTGGCTGTTCGGCGAATCCATCACCCATACGCCGGCGCCGCTATCCGTGGCCTTGATGGCCTTCCAGGCGATCTGGGTGGTCGGAACCACGTTCACGCTTTGGTTTGCGCTGGTGAAGACCTATTCCGCCAGCAAATTGTCGGCTTTTACCTTCATCACCCCTTTGTTTGGCGTGGTGGGTAGCTATTTCATCATGCATGACAGCCTGAGCCTGGCCTTCGGGGCTGCCGCCCTGCTTGTAATTGCAGGGCTTTTTCTGGTTAACCGTCCGAGCTCTACCGCTGCAGCGCCGCGCGATGCATTGCTGAACGTCACCAAAACCTGATATTTGGACCCCATGAACAAGCTCGAAAACACCATCGATTCCGACGTCGCGGGCCCTGCGCCGCGTCATCACACCACCCAGGTCAAGGTCGGCGACGTCCTCGTCGGCGGCGGTGCGCCGATCGTGGTGCAGTCGATGACCAACACCGACACCGCCGATATCGACGGCACCATCGCCCAGGTCGCAGCGCTCGCGCGCGCCGGCTCCGAAATGGTCCGTATCACAGTCGACCGCGAGGAGGCCGCTGCCGCCGTTCCGCACATCCGCGACGGCCTGCTCAAGCGCGGCATCACGACGCCGCTGATCGGCGACTTCCACTATATCGGCCACAAGCTGCTTGCGGCCTATCCGGCCTGCGCCGAAGCGCTTGCCAAGTACCGCATCAACCCCGGCAATGTCGGCTTCAAGGACAAGCGCGACACCCAGTTCGCCGACATCATCGAGATCGCCAACAAGAACAGCAAGCCGGTCCGCATCGGCGCCAATTGGGGCTCGCTCGATCAGGAGCTCTTGACCAAGCTGATGGACGTGAATGCGGCGTCGGCCAATCCGCGCGACGTGCGCGCGGTCACGCGCGAGGCGATGGTGCAGTCGGCGCTGCTGTCGGCCGCTCGCGCCGAAGAACTCGGGATGCCGAAGGACCGCATCATCCTGTCGGCGAAGGTTTCGGCCGTGCAGGATCTGATTGCGGTCTATCAGGATCTCGCGTCGCGCTCCGACTACGCCATCCATCTTGGCCTCACCGAGGCCGGCATGGGCACCAAGGGCATCGTCGCCTCGTCGGCCGCGCTCGGCATTCTCTTGCAGCAGGGAATCGGCGACACCATCCGCATCTCGCTGACGCCTGAGCCCGGCGGCGACCGCACCCGCGAGGTGCAGGTCGGCCAGGAACTGCTGCAGACCATGGGTTTCCGCACCTTCGTGCCGCTGGTTGCAGCCTGCCCCGGCTGCGGCCGTACCACCTCGACCACCTTCCAGGAGCTGGCCCGCTCGATCCAGGATTTCATCCGCGACGAGATGCCGAACTGGAAGACGAAATATCCGGGCGTCGAAGAGCTCAACGTCGCGGTGATGGGCTGCATCGTCAACGGCCCCGGCGAATCCAAGCACGCCAATATTGGCATCTCGTTGCCCGGCACCGGCGAAGCCCCGGCCGCTCCCGTCTTCGTCGACGGCAAGAAGTTCCGCACCCTGCGCGGCCCGACCATCTCCGCCGACTTCAAGGCGCTGGTGATCGACTACATCGACCAGCGCTATGGCGAGGGTGCCAAGGCGCCGGTGACCGCGGCGGAGTAGTTTATTTGACGCGCGCGTAGCCCGGATGGAGCGGGAGCGAAATCCGGGGCGCGCTCAAGCTGACAAACCGTTCCCGGATTGCGCTTCGCTCCATCCGGGCTACGATGTCCTCAATCAAGAATGATTGGGAGACACGCCATGAGCTCGCTCGCCGGCAAGCAGGGCCCGCGCTACCGCCACATGGCGGATGACAGTGCGCCGTATGAGACCATCGCCGTCGAAAAGCTCACGCCGATCATCGGCGCGGAGATCTCCGGCGTCGACATCGGCAAGCTCGTCTCCGATGACGCCCGCTCCAACCGGCAGATGGACGAGATCCATCGCGCGCTTGCCGAAAACCTCGTGATCTTCTTCCGCGACCAGCACATCACGGCGCAGCAGCATCTCGCCTTCGGCCGCAAGTTCGGCGAATTGCATTTTCATCCTGCCGCCCCGCACGAGGACGAAGACCCGGCGCTGATGAAGATCTACGCCGATGCGAACTCGCCGCGCGCCAACGGCGAGGGCTGGCATTCCGACGTGTCCTGTGATCTCGAGCCGCCGATGGGTTCGATCCTCTACATCGAGCAGTGCCCGCCGCGCGGCGGCGACACGCTGTTCGCCAACATGTACGCCGCCTATGAGGCGCTGTCGGACCGCATGAAGGCCTATCTCGGCGGTCTGACCGCGCTGCATGACGGCGAGCCGATCTATCGCGGGCTCTACGCCAATTACGGCGTCGCTGATCGCCCCGCCTATCCGCATGCAGAGCATCCTGTGGTGCGCACGCATCCGGTCACGGGCAAGAAGGCGCTCTACGTCAACCGCGGCTTCACCCGCCACATCAACGGCGTCCCCCGCGACGAGAGCGACGCGATGCTGGCCTATCTCTACCAGCACGCCGAGAACCCGCTGTTCCAGTGCCGCTTCCGCTGGACCGAGAACGCCATCGCCTTCTGGGACAACCGCTGCACCCAGCACCGCGCGATGTGGGATTACTGGCCGCACATGCGGTCGGGGACGCGGGTGACGGTAAAGGGAGAGCAGCCGGTGTGATTGCTATCGTGCTCCGGCCGCTGCCGTACCATGGGCAACGGCGCGCTCTTCGCGCGCTGTGCCCGCCATCCTTGCCGTGTAGTGAGCGCGGTAGGCACGGCGCAAGAGCGCCTTTGCCCACCCCACGATTTCGTATCGCCGCGTTGACGTCCTCCCGCTCCCGCGCCAATCTTCCCCAATGTCGGGAGGATTTTCCATGCTGCGTGCCGAGGACAACACGTTCCTGGAGCGTTTCGGCGACGTTGCTGGCTTTGTCGGGCGTCCCCGGATTGCAGCGGTGGAGTAGAGCTTGTCGTCAGCGCGGGGCGTCATAGCAGCAATCGTCGCCTCGCTCGTCGCGCTTGCGCTGTCGCCGATCGAGCACGGCCACGCCGTTCCGGGGCGGAAGGTGGTGAAAGCCAGGGCGAGGCCAACGGCGCCGGAAAAATGCGAGCCGCGAAAATTCCGGATCGTCGTCGATGTCGGGCACACCTCCGAGTCGCTGGGCGCGACCAGCGCGCGCAATGACCCGGAGTTCGGCTTCAACCTGCACCTGGCGAAGCTCATCGGCGATAGACTGAAGTCTGAAGGCTTTGCGGCGACCCGAGTGCTCGTCACGGAAGGCAAGGCGAGGGCGAGCCTGCTCAAGCGCGTCGGCACCGCCAATGATGCGCATGCAGACTTCTTCCTGTCGGTCCACCACGACTCGGTGCCGGACAAGATGCTCGAGGAATGGGAGTTCGACGGCGCCAGGAGCTTCTTCAGCGATCGCTTCGGCGGTCATTCGCTGTTCGTGTCCGAACGCAATCCACGGTTTGGTGCAAGCCTCGCCTTTGCTCGGCTGCTCGGCAAGGAGCTGAAGGAGCATGGCCTGCACTATGCCAGCCAGTACACTTTGCCGCTCATGGGCCGCTATCGGCGCCAGCTGCTCGACAAGGATGTCGGCGTCTACCGCTATGACGCGCTCGTCGTGCTCTCGCAGACCCGAAGCGCTGCAGTGCTGCTCGAGGCCGGCTCCATCATCAACCGCGACGAGGAAATAGCGATGAATTCGCCGGAGCGGCAGGAGCTGATTGCGGAAGCCGTCGCGGCGGCGATGCGGGAGTTTTGCGAGAAGCGGTAGCATGCTCCGCCGTTTCCACAATCGTCATTGCGAGCGCAGCGAAGCAATCCAGAGTCT
The DNA here is from genome assembly GCF_023074015.1 of Bradyrhizobium sp. 142. NCBI lineage: Bacteria > Pseudomonadati > Pseudomonadota > Alphaproteobacteria > Hyphomicrobiales > Nitrobacteraceae > Bradyrhizobium > Bradyrhizobium sp. 142. Next base: position 13,202 of record NZ_JADPKQ010000271.1, on the reverse strand, counting down.
CTCCGCGGCGGCAGTCTGGATTGCTTCGCTGCGCTCGCAATGACGAGGCGGCCTTCGCCGGGACGACAGCGCGCCTACAACGGCGCCCCCCGATACTCCCTGTTCGCCAGACTCGCTTCCTCCAGATCCAGGTCGCGCTCGATCCGGCGCCGGGTCTCGTCGGTGATCTGGCCGTCGCGCAGGAGCTCGTGGATGAACTTGCGCTCGGCGGCGATCAGCTCGCGGGTCAGCGCGATGCCGGCGGCGGAGACGTCGTGGTGGGCGGGATCGAGCGCGTCCGGGAGCTGGTTGGCGCGGATCTCGTGACGCGCGCGGAGCAGCCGCATCACTTCCTCCGAGACCGCTTTCTCTCCCGTCAGCGCGTCGAGCGATTTCAGTGCGGCGTCGAGCGCCTGACGCCGCGCGGCAATTTCCGCCTCGTGCTCGAGTGCATGCTCGTGATGGCCGGCATCCGCAATGCCAAGCCAACGGACCACCGGCGGCAGGGTAAGACCCACGCCGATCAGAGTGATGAAGATGACGCCGAAGGCGACGAACAGGATCAGGTCGCGGTACGGAAAGGCTTCGCCGCCCGGCAGCGTGAACGGCAGCGCCAGCGCCGCTGCGAGCGACACCGCGCCGCGCACACCCGTAAAGGCAAGCGTGAAGGCCCATTGCCAGGGCGGCGACGGATCGCGCTCGCGCAGGCTTTTGCTCAAGACCCGCGGAAGGTAGGTGGCGGGAAACAGCCAGGCAAAGCGCGCGACGATGATGATCAGCACGACCACTGCGGTCGCGATCATGATGTCGTCGAGCGGGAACGCCTTCGATTTCTCGTACAACGCGCGCATCTGGAAGCCGGTGAGCAGGAACAGCAGGCCCTCGATCAAATAGATCACGAGGTCCCAGAAGAAGATGCCCTGCAGGCGCGTTGCCGAGGAGATCAGCAGCGGGCCGTTCCAGCTCACATAGAGGCCACATGCGACCGTGGCGATCACGCCGGAGCCGCCGACATGCTCGGGCAGCCAGTAGGAGACGTAAGGGGTGATCAGCGAGAGCGTCAGCTCGACCTGCGGATCCCCGGACCATTTGCGGGCGCGCAGCGAAAGCCAGCCGACACCGATGCCGTAGGCGATCTCGCCGGCGACGATCAGGGAAAACTCGCCGACCGCCACCGGCAGCGAGAAATGGCCGACCATGATCGCGGCGAGCGCAAAGCGATAGAGGATCAGCGCAGTGGCGTCGTTGGCGAGCCCTTCGCCCTCCAGCACGACCAATATCCGGCGCGGCATGTTCAGCCGTCGCGCGATTGCGAGCGGTGCCACCACGTCGGGCGGCGCGACGATGGCGCCGAGCAGGAAGCCGATGGTCCAGGGCAGGCCGATCAAATAGTGTGTGGCGGCCGCCACCATCGCCGCAGTGAACACCACCGCCCCCACCGCGAGCAGCACGATCGGGCGCAGATTCTTGTAGAACTCGCGCCAGCTCATGGCGACGCTGGCCGAGTAGATCAATGGCGGCAGTACCATCAGCAGCACCAGCTGCGGCGGCAGCTCGACGGGCGGCATGCCCGGCACGAAGGCGAGGCCGACGCCGGCCAGCATCAGGAGAATGGCCGGCGCCACGTTGAAGCGGCGCGCGGCCAGCGCCACGCAGGCCAGCACGGCAAGCAGGATGAGAAAGATCTGAAACGTCGCTTCCATGATGGCCTGTCTTCACCCGGAAGCGGCCGCAAGGTCAATGCGCGCGGTCAGGCCAGTCGCTCGGCCACCATGCGCCCGATGCGCGCGAACACCGCCTCGATCTTTGTTCGCCTCTCCCCGCTTGCGGCAGGGCAATCGCATATGAACATTCACGAGAGGTCGTCATGCCCGGGCGCGTCCCGGGCATCCACGTTCTTTGTGCTGCGGAGCAAGGCCCCCCTCACTCTTTCAGATCATACCGGTACGATTTCGACACGATCTGCCAGCCGTCACCGAGCTTCATCGCGACCAAATAGTCGGTGAAATAGCGCGGCGGCAATTGGCACTTGACCTTGATGAAGGCGGTCTTGTCATCCGAACGGTCGATGGTGACGATGGAATCTTCGCGCGGCTTGCCTTCGGCCTTGGCGGAAGCGCGCTTGCGCACGCGCTCGAGCCAGTCGGGCACGGTCAGCACCTGCAATTCGCCCTTCTCGACCCAGCGCAAATCAGCCGAGGGGTGAAAGATGGCGCCAAGTTTTTCGGCGTCGCCCTCGTACAATCCGTCAAAATAGCTTTGCACGACGGCTTCGACGCTCGAACGATTCTGGCTCATAGGTCGTTCCTTTGAAGGATGGCTCGAGGGGAAACTTAGTCCTACACGCCAAATTGCGCTATGGGTGTCTCCCGCCATTCGCGCGAGGGCATCAGTGATGACCGGATCAGAAAATTCTAACGCTCGCATCCTTGCCGGCGAATGCTGCTGCCGCGCCGTGCGCTTTGAGGTGGCGGACGAATTCGCCTACGCGATGAACTGCCACTGCTCAAACTGCCGCCGCACCACAGGCTCCGCCTTCAAACCGTTCGCCGGGATCGAGCAGAGCAAGCTCCGCGTCGTCCATGGCGGGGACCAGCGCACCCTTTTCGGGGACGACGTCACCCACGACGCGCACTGCGCGCGCTGCGGCTCGCTGCTCTATTCCCGGGTGCGGGAAGGAAAATGGGTCCATGTCGCCATGGGAACTCTGATCGACGCCCCCTCGATTCGGCCAAGCGCCCATATTTTCGTGGGCTCCAAGGCGCCATGGTACGAAATCTCGGACAATCTGCCGCAATATCGCGGGCACATCGGGGATGGCTAGAGGGAACCCGCCCGTGCGCAATTGCGCACTAGGACGGGACGATCGTTACGTCGCAATCGCACTCGCGGCGATGTTCACCGTCAGCGCCAGCAATGCCGTGTTGTAGATGAAAGACACGATGCCGTGCGCGGTGGCGGTGCGGCGGATGGTCTTATCGGTGATGCCGACGTCGGAGACCTGCGCAGTCATGCCGATCACGAACGAGAAATACACGAAGTCCCAATAATCGGCGTGGTCTTCCTTGTCGCCGCTCGGGAACTGCAACCCGCCGGGCTCGGCGTGACGATAATAATCGTGCGCGTAGTGTAGCGCGAATGTCGTGTGAACTGCAGCCCAGGACAGCGCGATGGTCGCGATCGCGATGGTCAGCTCCGTCGCGCCGCGATGAGTGCCGAGCTCGGCGACGATCGCCGCGATGCTCGCGAACGCGCCCACGGCCGTCACCAGCAGGATAACGAAACGGCCGTCGTCCTGCATCGCGGCAGCGCGGCGGATGTGCTGGTGATCGTTGCACAGCATCATTGTGTAGACCAGCATGAGATAGACCGCGATCAGCGCATCCCAGCCGAGCACAAGCCGCGTCGTCAGCCGGGGTGAGCCCGGCACGAGCAGGCAGACGAGGATGCCGACACCAAGCGAGATGAACGTTCGCGGCCGCGCATATACCAGCCGCATCGGCCGCGACATCTTGCGGAAGCGAGCGAGGGCGGGATCTTCTTTTTCCATGCAGATCGTCCGGTGAAGCCTGAGCGGCATCGCAGGTGCGCTCCCTCCCCCGCTTGCGGGGGAGGGCTGGGGAGAGGGTTCTTCCGCAATCGAGAACCCCCGAGAGGAGAGAGCCCTCACCCGGCGCTTCGCCATAGCCGAGGCTTCGCCTCGGCGTCTTTAGCACGGCCGCCAGAGGCGGCCTATGCCTCTCCCGCAAGCGGGAGAGGTGAAGGACCCCGGAGCTACTAGTTCTTCCGCTCGGCGACGAAGCGCGCGGCGGCTTGCAGCACGGCGGCGCGATCGCCGAAGATCGAGACCGCAGCGTCGGCCCGCGCCAGCAGGTCGCGCACGCGCTGCCTGGCGCCTTCGAGGCCGAGCTGGGTCACGAAGGTGGTCTTGCCCATCGCCGCGTCCTGACCCGAGGGCTTGCCGAGCGCGGCCGCGTCGCCCTCGACGTCGAGCAGATCGTCGGCGATCTGGAAGGCTTCGCCGAGCGCGCGGCCGTAATCGTCGAGCGCCTGATATTCCGCAGGCGTCGCCTGTCCGAGGATTGCGCCGGCAATGCAGCCATAACGCAGCAGCGCGCCGGTCTTCATCTGCTGGAGGCGCGCGACATCGACCGGCTCGCGGTCGCCGAACCGGCCTTCACCGGCGAGATCGAGCATCTGGCCGCCGACCATGCCGCCGATGCCGGCGCAGCGCGCCAGCGCGCGCGTCAGCAGCAGCCGCACATTGGCGTCGCGATGTATCTCGTCGCGGGTGATGATGTCGAAGGCGAGCGTTAATAGGCCGTCGCCGGCGAGGATCGCGGTCGCATCGTCGGTCTTCTTGTGCAGGGTGGGACGGCCGCGGCGCAGGTCCGAATTGTCCATCGCCGGCAGGTCGTCGTGGATCAGCGAATAGCAGTGGATGCATTCGAGCGCGGCACCGGCCAGCAGCGCGGCCTCGCGGGGAACGCCGAACACGGTCGCGCTCTCGACCACCAGGAACGGCCGCAGGCGCTTGCCGCCATTGAGGCTCGAATAGCGCATTGCGTCCATCAGTCGCTTGGGCCGCGCGATCTCATCGGGCAGGATGTCGTCCGCCAGCAAACGCCCGAGCAGGGCTTCGGTATCATCAGCGGTCTTGTCCAGACGTTTGGCGAAATCTGACGGGGACGTGCCGGTCATCAAGAAGGGCTCCAGAACTAAAATTCGGCGGGACAATCCTTTATGAGCCCGCCTCAGTCAATCGTTTGGAAGGCCTAAAAAGTGCTGGAAAAGGCCCGAATTATCACAGACTTAATGGCCCAGCCCACAGCCGCGTTTCATTTTGCGCGGGAAAGGTCGATTTGCGCATCGTCAAAATCCTGCTGGTGATGCTCGCGGTCGCACTTCTCGCGCCCTATGTGATCGCGCCGTTCTACCGCACCGGCCACCCCGTTTCGACGCTGATGGCCTGGCGCTCGCTCCGGGGCGCGCCGATGCAGCGGGAATGGATCGATCTGGCGGCGATGTCGCCCTATTTGCCGCGCGCGGTGGTGGCGGCTGAGGATGCCCATTTCTGCAAGCATCACGGCATCGACTGGGGCGCGCTGCGCGAGGCCATCGACGATGCCCAGGAGGACGGCACGCCGTTCCGGGGCGCCTCCACCATCACCCAGCAGGTGGCCAAGAACCTGTTCCTCTGGCAGGGGCGGGACTTCGTGCGCAAGGCGCTGGAATTCCCGCTGGCGCTGTGGATCGACCTCGTCCTACCCAAGCCGCGGATTCTGGAGATTTACCTCAACGTCGCCGAACTCGGCCCTCAGGGCCAGTTTGGGGCTGAGGCGGGCAGCGCCTATGCCTTCGGCAAATCGGCCGTCAGCCTTTCCCCCCGGGAGGCGGCGCTGCTGGTCTCGGTCCTGCCCAATCCGGTCAAACGCAGTGCCAGAACCCCCGGCCCGGGTGTCCGGCGGCTGGCCGGGACCTATGTGGCGCGGGCGCAGGCCAGCTCGCTTGCGATCTGCTGGCGGGAGAATCGCTGATTTTGGGCTCTTTTCGGGCGCATTTTCCGGTCCAAAAGCCTAGCTTTACGGTCAGCCTTCCTCTATAAGCCCGGCCTTGATCGGCATTCAGCTCGCCTCCTATTGCGGGTGCTGAGCCGTCCCCTCGCGGACGATGCCCGGACAACACCAATCCCTAGAGGATATTGAAATGGCCGTTCCGAGAAGAAAAACCTCGCCGTCGCGCCGCGGCATGCGCCGCTCGGCTGATGCGATCAAGAAGCCGACCTATGTCGAGGACAAGGATTCCGGGGAACTCCGTCGTCCGCACCACCTCGACCTCAAGACCGGCATGTACAAGGGCCGGCAGGTCCTGAAAAAGAAAGAGTCCTGAGGCAGGATTCTTTCTCGGGCAGGACGATTGAGCCTGCCTGATTTCGGCCAACCCATGAGATATGACGGTGACGGCGGCGGAGCCAACGCTTCGCCGCCGCATTGTCCTGCCTGGACATCTTGATCGAGAAGGCATTTTGCCGATGGTCGGTTTCCCGCTGCTTCTGATCCCGCTCGCGGTCTACAACATCATCGCCTTCCTGATGCCCGGCGTGTCATTCACGGACGTACTGTTCAAGGTGCCGATGATCACTGGCGAGACTTGGCCGGTGGCGCTCGCCGATGTGTTGCTGGCGCTCGGCGTCGTGCTGCTGTTGCTCGAAGTGGTCAAGGGGGCGCGACCAGGCTCGAAATTCCTGATGGATCATTTGCTGTCGCTGATCGTGTTTGGTGCTGCTGCCGCCGAATTCGTGATGTGGCCCAAATTCGGTAACTCCACTTATTTTCTGCTGGTGCTGCTCGCGATGGCCGATTTCCTCGGCGGCATCGCCCAGCGCACGCGTCGCCGCGCGAGCTATGTCGCCGAGCCGGCGCCGCGCAAGGGCAAGCGTCAGGCCGACGCGCCGGCCGATGAAGCAATCTTCGAGTCCAAGTTCGAGCCAGTCGCTGTGCCGCAGTCACCGGCGGCGCCACCCGCGCCCTCGGCGCAGTCGGTCGCCGAATCCGTGCTGATGGATCACCCCGCGCCGAAACCTGTGCAGAGCATTCCGCCCTCGCCGGAAATCCCCTCGCCGCATTTGCAGCCGGGCAACGGTACGCCGTCGTCTCCCGACGCGCCGCGCTGATCAACCTCAAGCCACCTGCCGCGTGCGGGCGCTGACGGTTTGCAGCGGGCGCTTGCTGTCATACGCCGTCCGCGCATCCTCAGGAGAAGCGCGGCGGAGCTGGTTGGCCTGGGGCAGGTGCTCGGCATTGGCGATGAGCTGGGTGACGAAGCTCGAATCCGGGCGGGGCAGCGGCGCCCTGTGGGCCCACGCAAGTGTCGGCACCAGCGGCACCAGGGCCTTGCCCGCGCCGCTTTCCATCCCGTCCGATCGATCAGTACTCAACATCGCAATCACCGTTGACCCGGCGGACCTGTCGCGTTTCGAGACGCTGGCGCCGGTGCGTGTCATGTACTCGCAAGGCCTATGCCGGACTGGCAGGTTTGGTTCCGCCGCGCCGGAAAACTTAGTTTCCAAATTGTTTATCAACTTTGCCTAGGGTCGGGGGCGAATCTGGCTCTATCCTGTGCCGGCTCAGGACTTCCTGCTGTCCCGAATCGAGGCGATTTTGACTCCCGCACTGCCGCAAGCCTCCGAAATCCTGGCCGCCCTCGGTCAAGCCGTCTTCGCCTGGGACCTCACCAGCGACGCCATCGTCTGGGGCGAGCAGGCCGGCGCTGTCTTCCCCGGCATCCCCGCCGAGCGGCTTGCCACCGGTGCCGACTTCGCCAAGTTAATCGAGCCTGCGCACACGGTGCGGACCGCCGCATTGGCGCAGACCTCCGCTGTGCATGGCGCCGACGGCACGCCCTATCGGGTCGAATACGGCGTGCGCATGAGCGCGTCCGATCCCGTGGTCTGGATCGAGGAGACCGGTCGCTGGTTCGCCGGTCCCGACGGCCGCCCGGTACGCGCGATCGGCTCCGTCCGCATCAACAACGAGCGCCACGCCCGTGAGGAGGAATTGACAAGGCTCGCCCGGCTCGATCCCCTGACCGGCGAACTCAACCGTTCCCATCTGATTGCGGCGCTGGCCGAGGCGATCGAGGAGACGACTCGCTTCCGCTCGACCGCAGCCTTCATGCTGGTCGGCATCGACCATCTCGCGCGCGTCAATGACGCCTTCGGCTTCGATGTCGCGGATGCCGTGATCCTTGATGTGGCAAAACGCATCCGGACGCGGCTGCGCGGCGGCGACGTGCTGGGGCGCTTCTCCGGCAACAAGTTCGGCCTGATCCTGAAGAACTGCACGGTCGACGACATGAACGTCGCGGCCGAGCGCTTTCTCGCCGGCATTCGCGACGAAGTGGTGCCGACCCGGTCCGGTCCGGTGTCGGTCACCGCCTCGATCGGCGCGGTCAGCTTGCCGCGTTATGTCCGCAGCACCGATGAGGCGGTCAATCGCGCCCATGAGACGCTCGAGGCCGCCAAGCGTCGCCGGTCCGGCTCGTTCGCCGCGTGGCGGCCGAATGCCGAGCGCGACGCGCAACGCCGCGTCAACATCCGCGTCACCGACGAGATTGTCACCGCGCTGAACGAGCGCCGCATCAGGCTCGCCTATGAGCCGGTGGTGTCGGCCGCCTCGCGCGAGGGTGCGTTCCACGAATGTCTGGTGCGGATGGATCATGGCGACGGCCAGGTGCTGCTTGCGCCCGACATCGTGCCGGTGGCCGAGCGGCTCGGCCTCATCCGTCTCGTCGATCACCGCGTGCTCGAGCTCGTCGTCGCCGAGCTTGCCGCCGCGCCTGACATCCGGCTCAGCCTCAACATCTCGCCGGATACGACCATGGATCCTGACTGGTGGGCTGGAATCGAGTCGCTCATGCGCGCTCATCCCGGCGTCGCCGAGCGGCTGATCGTCGAGATCACCGAGACGGTTGCGATCCAGGACATCGACGACGTCCGCGGTTTCGTCACGCGGCTGAAGAATTTCGGCAGCCGCATCGCCATCGACGATTTCGGCGCCGGTTACACCTCGTTCCGCAACTTGCGCAAGCTCGGCGTGGACATCGTCAAGATCGACGGCGCGTTCGTGCAGAACATCAACCGCTCCCCCGACGACCGTGCTTTCGTGCAGACCCTGATCGATCTCGCCCGCCGCCTCGACATCAAGACCGTTGCCGAATGGGTGCAGGACGAGGAAGCCGCCAGCATGCTGCGCGACTGGGGTTGCGATTACATCCAGGGACGCCTGATCGGGCTTGCCTCAGCCGAGCGCCCGTGGGGCGCGCCGCCAGACAGCGCGCTGCCGGCGGCGGGGTAACCGCCTTGGGATCTGCAGCTACGCTACGCAGATGTTAGGCACCGCGACCTTCTGAAACAGATGCGGGCTCGCGACGGCGGATGCGGGATGGACTGCAATCTTGGCCCGGAATTCCGGGTGAGTGAAGGCCGCGCGGAAATGCGCGTTGGATTCCCACACTGCGTAATTGAGATAGGTCGGGTTGTCGCCGACGGCGCGGTGAAGCTGCGTTGATATGAAACCCGGTTGCCGCTTCATGAAGGCGGCATCATCCTGCCAGCTTTTCAGGAAGCCCTGTTCGTCGGCCGCATCGAGCGTGAACAGATTCACCAGCACCACGGGGCCGGTATCGAGCGCGATCTGACGGTCAATCGGAAAGGCCGGATCGAGGGGGCGCATCTGGGGCATGGCATCACTCCGTTCGATTTGGTATCATCATGTCAATTCGACAATCCGTGACATAGATTATTGACATCATCATGTCAATAGAGGATGATCGTGACAAATGAGCAAGAGCAAGCGCACCCCGGCGGGCGAGGCGCTGACAAACCTGATCCTCGACCTATTCCGGGCTAACGGCCTTCTCCTGACCGCTGGCGATCGGCTGGTGGCGTCGCTCGGTCTCACCAGTGCGCGCTGGCAGATCCTTGGGGCGATCATCGATTCTGACCGCCCGGAGCCGGTCGCCTGGTTGGCGCGCAATCTGGGCGCCAATCGCCAGAACGTGCAACGTATCGTCAACGACCTTGAGCGCGATGGTCTCGTCGTGTTCGAGGCCAACCCGCATCATCGCCGGGCGCAGCTTGTGGTGCTCACCGACAGGGGCAGGCAGATCTACGATGCCGCGGGCCGGTTGCAGGTCCCATGGGTCAATGGCCTGTCGCATGGCTTCTCGGTCAATGAGATCGAAATCGCGCACCGTGTGCTTAACGCTCTGCGCGATCGGCTCAAAGGAACCGGCGAGGATTGATCACGCTCCGCTCTCACGCCGCGCGGCCGACTGCGCCCAGCCGCTGGATGACCGGGCAACCCGCGTCGCCGAGTCACGGCTTGCCCTCCGCTGAAGAAGTGGGTGCGCACGGTGTCAATACGCCTTCGACCGCCTCACCAGTTCGCGCTTTTTGCGGAGCGCCGGCAACAGCGGCCTTGTAGGGCAGCTTCCGTTGTAGGGCAGTTTCAATGTCTGCACTCACATAGCGGAATCTGGCGCGGAGCGCAGCGCGCAGGGGCGGGTAAAGTTCTTACGCCACCCGACGGACCGCGTTGAGCCGCTCGATCGTGTGGTTGACTTCGGTCGCGGGGCACGGCCTGCCGAAATAATATCCCTGCACTGCGGTGCAGCCGCATTCACGCACGAAGTCGAGCTGCTCGATCGTCTCGACGCCTTCCGCCGTGGTCTCGACGCCGAGCACCGAGCCGAGGCTCGCGATGGTTCGGACGATGGCGATGCTTTCCGGGCTTTCGCCGAGCGTGCCGACGAAGGAGCGGTCGATCTTGATGCGGTCGAACGGGAATTTGCGTAAATAGCTGAGCGAGGAATAGCCGACGCCGAAATCGTCGAGGCTGACGCGCACTCCGAGCGAACGGAGCTGGTGCAGGATCGCGATCGTCGCCTCGCTGTCGTCGAGCAGCACTGTCTCGGTAACCTCGAGCTCGAGCCGCTGCGGCGGCAGGCCGGCCTCGGCGAGTGCGCTGGTGACCATCGCCACCAGCCCACGCGAGCGAAATTGCACCGGAGACAGGTTAACCGCGATGGCGACGTCGGGCCATGACGCCGCGGTCGCGCAGGCGGTGCGCAGTACCCATTCGCCGATCGGGACGATCAGGCCGGTCTCCTCGGCGATCGGAATGAACTCGGCCGGCGAGACCAGGCCGCGCGAGGGATGTTTCCAGCGCAGCAGCGCCTCGAAGCCGGTGAGCTCCGACGTGTCGAGCCGCACCTGCGGCTGGAACACCAGATGAAATTCGCTGGCCTCCAGCGCGCCGCGCAGATCGTGTTCCAGCGCGTGCCGGCCGCGCGCCTCTTCCTCCATTTCGGGTTCGAACAGCTGAAACGCGCCGCGCCCCCTGGCCTTGGCCTGGTACAGCGCGAGATCGGCGCATTTCATCAGCTCGTCGGCGTCGAGCCCGTGGTCGGCGCGACCGCGATGCCGACGGAGACGCCGATATGGATCGACTGGCTCTCCAGCGGCGGCGGGCGACCGATGATCTCGACCAGCCGGCGCGCGAGCCGCTCGGCCGATTGCGGCTGCGGACCGCGCTGGAGGACGGCGAACTCGTCGCCGCCAAGGCGCGCGACCGTGTCGTGCTCGCCGACATTCTCCCTCAGCCGCGCCGCGACCCAGCGCAGCAACCGGTCGCCGGCGGCGTGTCCGAGGCGGTCGTTGACGGTCTTGAAATTGTCGAGGTCGAAGCACAGCACGGCCATGGCGCCGCCGGCGAGCGCGACCTGATTCAGTCCCTCGCCCATTTTCTCGCGGAACAGCGTCCGATTGGGCAGGTCGGTGAGCGAATCGTGCCGCGCCATGTGCGCGACGCGGGCCTGGGCCTTGTGTCGCTCGGTGACGTCCTCATACGTGACGACCCAGCCGCCATGCTCCATCCGCTTGTGATTGAGCTTGATGATGCGACCGTCGCTCAAATGGTGGTGCAGCGTGTGCTCGCCCTCGCGCAGCCGCTCGACATAATCGGCATAGAGCCAGGCACCCGTCATGTCCGGATGAATGCCAATCTCGCAGCTATGTTCCATGATCTCCCGCATCGAGACGCCGGGCTTCACGATGTCGAGCGAGAGACCATACATCTCGATGTAACGGCGGTTGCAGACGATGACGTGCAGGCTCGAATCGAGCATGCACAGGCCTTGGCTCATATTGTTCAGCGCCGCATCGAAGCGGCGATATTGCTCGCTCAACTCGTCGATTGCGCGCTCGCGTTCGCTGATATCCTCGTAGGTGGCGACGAAGCCGCCATCGGGCAGCGCACAGTAGCGCACCGAGATGACGGTGTCGTTCGACATGCGGCGGCGCATCGGCGACGAGTCGCAGTTCGCGATCCTCGCGCTGGCGGCTTGCAGCAGCTGCTCCGGACTGTATTCGGAAGCGAATGCGCCGTTCACCATCGACCGCTCGATCAACTCGCCGAGATGCGTGCCGGGCCTGGTCTCCTCCGGCGACAGCCGGTAGATCCTGCGGTAGGTGGTGTTGCAGACCCGAATCCGCATGTCGCTGTCGAAGAAGGCAAGGCCGTGCGCCATGTTCTCCAGCGCCGCATCGAGGATGAAATTCTGCTGCCTGAGTGTCTCCTCGTATTGCAGCCGCTCGGTGACATCCTCGTGCACCGTCACCCAGCCGCCGTCGGGAAGAAAACGGGACACCGCCTGCACCATCCGCCCGTCATAGCGCATCACGAGCATGGTTTTCGCCTTCCTGGCGAGCACGTCTTCCAGCCTCGTCTCGTGGAATTCGTCACCCGACATGCCCGGCATGTTACCCCGCGAGAGCCAGTGATCGATGGCGGCGCTGTGCGCGACGCCGGGCTTCACGATTTCGGGGTCAAGGTTGTAGAGATTCACGAAGCGTTCGTTGCAGACGACGACGCGGCTGCCGGAATCATACATATGAGGCCGTGCGACATGTTGGCGAGCGCGTGCTGGCTGCGCTCGGTCTGGAGGCGCAATTCCGCCTCGAGCCGGGCGAGGCGGCTGACGTCGTCGCAGATCGTCATCCAGCCGCCGCCGGGAAGCGGCTTCAGCTCGAGGGCCATGACGAGGCCGCTTGCAAGCCGCTGCTCCGTCCGGAACGGCTTGCCCGCTGCGATCTGCTTCATGCGCCTGGTGTAGAGCGCCTCGATCTCGTCCACCGGGAAGTTGCCGAGCGACGCGCTGTGGGCGAGCACGTCACGGTAGCTCGTGCCGATCCGCACGATCTCGGCCGACATGTTGAACAGGCTCAAATAGCGCTGGTTCACCAGCACGATCCGGTTGTCGGCGTCGTAGACGCAGACGCCCTGCTCCATGTGGTCGAGCGCAAGCTGGCTCAGCGAGACCAAGGCCTCCGGGCCCCGCTCGCACTGTGCACCAAGCTCGTTGTCGCGGGTCGACGTCATGGGATCGGTGGGTCTCGGCGGGCAATAGACTTAACGCAACGTCATTCAGATGCCGAGGGTAGCGAAGATGCGGGAAAATTCCCTTAAGCGCAGTAGTTTACGGAGGGTGACCGGCGATGCGGAGAAGCGTGCATGTTGCGCTTGGTTGAGAGCGTGCAACAATCTCGGCGTCGTCCCGGTCCTCGCAGGGCTGTCCCGGGAATGATTCACTATGCCGCAGCGCATGCCCGGCAAATCCAGCGTGAACCGGATACTTTCTGGTTGTCGAGACACAGAAAAGGG